>NZ_ALKF01000175.1:0-83369 GCF_000283315.1 Paenibacillus sp. OSY-SE
ACGATGTTTGCTTTGCAGAATATGGACGACAAGGATCTGGAGCTCGCAGGGCTTCGCTTGAAGCCGTACCCGGCTGAATACAAGGTGGCGAAATTCGACCTGAGCCTGGACGTGGCGGAAGGCGTGGAAGGGATGGCGTGCAGTCTGGAATACGCCACCGCGTTATACCGACCGGAATCGATAGAAAGAATGGCGAAGCATTTCGGGCGGCTGCTTGAAGCCGTTGCGCACGAGCCAGAGGCGCGGCTGGCTTCGCTCGGCATGCTCACGGAGGAGGAAGAGGAGCAGATTCGGCATGTGTTCAACGATACGGAGGCAGGGCGTTCGCAGCAGAACACGGTGCCAGAACTGTTCGAGGAGCAGGGGGAGCGCACGCCGGATCGGATTGCGGTCGTGCATGAGGACAAGCAGCTGACGTACCGGGAGCTGAACGAACGGGCGAACCGGCTGGCGCGTACGCTGCGGGCCGAGGGCGTGAAGCCCGAACAGCTGGTCGGCATCATGGCCGATCGCTCGCTGGAGATGATCGTGGGCATTATGGCCATCTTGAAATCCGGCGGCGCCTATGTGCCGATTGACCCGCAATATCCGGAGGATCGGATTCACTATATGCTGGACAATTCGAACGCGCAAGTGCTGCTGGCCCAGCGTCATCTGCAAGCGCGGGCCGCATTCTCCGGCAGAAGGATCATGCTGGATGAAGAAGCGTTCTACGGCGCAGACGGTTCCAATCTGGAACGGGTGAATCAGCCGGAGCATCTGAGCTATGTCATCTATACCTCCGGAACGACGGGCAAGCCGAAAGGGGTCATGATCGAGCACAGACAGATGGCAGTCTTGTCGGCCGCGTGGGAGCGCGAATACGGCTTGCAGGAAGAGAGCATGCGCTGGATGCAATGGGCGAGCTTTTCATTCGACGTCTTCTCGGGAGACCTGATCCGCGCGCTGCTGCATGGGGGAGAACTTATTCTATGTCCGGAGGATGCAAGGGCGAACCCGGCTGAAATCTATGAGCTCATTCGCAAGCATCGGATTCAGATGTTCGATGTCACTCCGTCGCTCGTCATTCCGCTGATGGAATATGTATACGAGAACAAGCTGGACATCAGCAGCATGAAGCTGGCAGTCGTGGGGGCGGATCATTGCCCGAAGGAAGAATTCCAGAAGCTGCTGGAACGATTCGGTTCGCAAATGAGGATCGTCAACAGCTATGGGGTAACGGAGACGACCATCGATTCCTGCTACTTCGAGCAGGCGAGCACGGAAGGGCTGCGAACGGTGCCAATCGGCAAACCTCTGCCGGGTGTGACGATGTACATTCTGGATGATCAGCATTCTTTACTGCCGGTCGGGATAACGGGCGAGCTCTATATCGGCGGACCTTGCGTAGGCCGGGGGTATTGGAAGCGGCCGGACTTGACGGCCGGAGAAATTCGTCGACAATCCATTCGCTCCGGGCGAGCGAATGTACCGGACAGGCGACTTGGCCCGGTGGCTGCCGGACGGCAACGTCGAATATTTGGGGCGGATCGACCATCAAGTGAAAATCCGGGGCTACCGGATCGAGATCGGCGAGGTGGAGACCCAACTACTCAGAACGCCGTTCATCCGTGAAGCGGTTGTCGTCGCGCGGGAAGACGTTAGCGGACAGAAGTCATTGTGCGCGTACTTCGTCGCCGAACGCGAGCTGACGGTGAGCGAGCTGCGGAGAGCATTGGCCGCAGAACTTCCGGGGTATATGATCCCATCGTATTTCGTCCAAATGGAGCGGCTTCCGTTGACGCCGAACGGCAAAATCGACCGCAAAGCGCTGCCGGCTCCAGAAGGAAGCGCACATACTGGAGCAGAGTTCGTAGCTCCGCGCACGTCGCTGGAAGCGCAGCTGGCCCGAATCTGGCAAGAGGTGCTGGGTCTGCCGGACGTTAGCGTGAAGGATAATTTCTTCGATTTGGGCGGGCACTCCTTGCGCGCGACGACCTTGGCAAGCAAGGTGTTCAAGGAAATGCACATCAATCTGCCGCTGCGGGATGTGTTCAGGTACCCGACGATTGAGGAGCTGGCCGAACTGATAGCCGGGATGAAAAAGCAGGAATATGCCGTGATCCCGTTGGCTGAGGAAAGAGACGTCTACCCGTTGTCTTCGGCCCAGAAACGCCTGTATATCGTGAGCCAATTGGAAGGGGCCGAGCTGAGCTACAACATGCCGGGAGTCATCACCCTCGAAGGACCGCTGGATCGCACTAGATTCGACGGGGCTTTCCAGCAGCTGATTGCGCGGCACGAGGCGCTGCGCACCGGCTTCGAGATGGTGAACGGAGAACCGGTCCAGCGGATACATCGGGATGTGCGCTTGACAGTGGAGTACGTGCAGGCAGACGAAGAAGAAGCAGAGAAGCTCGTACAGCGCTTTGTCCGCAGCTTCGATCTGAAGCTGCGGCCTCTATTGCGGGTAGGACTTATCGCAATAGAGCGGGAGCGGCATATTCTGATGTTCGATATGCATCATATCATTTCAGATGGCGTTACGATGGGGATATTGGTGGATGAGTTCGCTAGGCTCTATGCGGGCGAGGATTTGCCGCCGCTCCGCATTCAGTATAAGGATTATGCGGTATGGCAGCAATCCGAAGATCGCAGCGTGGAGTTGCGGCGTCAGGAAGCGTATTGGCTGGAGCGATTACAAGGAGAATTGCCGGTACTAGAGCTGCCGACTGATTATGTGCGCCCCGCTGTTCAAAAATTTGATGGAGACGTCGCATTATTCACGATCGATCCGCATCTGAGCGAACAATTGCGCCGACTGGCGTCAGACACAGGTTCCACCTTGTACATGGTGCTGCTGGCAGCCTACACTACGCTGCTGCATAAGTATACGGGACAGGAAGACATCATCGTGGGGACACCGATTGCGGGCAGAAGCCATAGCGATCTCGAGCCGCTCATCGGGATGTTCGTCAACACATTGGCGGTTCGCAATTATCCCGCAAGCGAGAAGGCATTTCTGTCGTACCTGGCGGAAGTGAAAGAAACAACCTTGGGCGCCTTCGAGCACCAGGACTATCCATTCGAGGATCTGGTAGAAAAGGTGCGCGTATCGCGGGACTTAAGCCGGAATCCACTGTTCGACACGATGTTCAGTCTCGAGAATGCAGAGCAGGGGGGCATCGAAATCGAAGGCCTCCAATTAAAATCATATCCGAATGAACATATGACGGCCAAATTCGACCTGACTTTCCATGCGGAAGAAGGAGAAGAAGGCATCCTATGCGGCTTGGTGTATGCAACCGCTTTGTACAAGCGCGATACGGTGGAGCGGATGATGCTGCATTTCAAGCAGTTGCTTGCAGCAATTGCACATGACCCCCGCGCGCAACTTTCAACATTGAACATGATGACCGCTCAAGAAAGAGAAGAGATTATCGGGGTGTTCAATGACACGGGGACGAAATATCCGCGCGAGAAGACGATTCAGCATCTATTCGAGGAGCAGGTTGAACGGACTCCTGACGCAGCGGCTATTGTGTACGGAGACGAGCGAATGACGTACCGCGAATTGAACGGGCGGGCGAACCGATTGGCAAGGACATTACGAACCAAGGGAGTGCAAGCAGATCGCTTGGTAGGTCTTATGGCTGAACGTTCTCTGGAAATGATAGTTGGAATTCTGGCGATTCTAAAAGCCGGGGGAGCATACGTGCCGATCGACCCGGAATATCCGGAAGAGCGCGTCCGCTACATGCTGGAGGACTCCGGGACCCAAATCATACTGACGCAACATGAACTGCAGTCGAGAATCCCGGTGCAAGCCTCGTTCGTCCTGTTGGATGACGAACACTCTTACAGTGCGGACGATTCGAATCTGGAACAGAATAACGGTCCTGCCGATTTGGCCTACGTCATTTATACGTCGGGGACGACAGGCAAGCCAAAAGGGAATTTGGCGACGCATCGCAACATCGTGCGGGTCGTGCAAGGCACGAGCTACATTGATTTTAGCGAACGGGACAACGTGCTGCAGTTATCCAATTATGCTTTCGACGGATCGACCTTTGATATGTACGGTGCTTTGTTAAATGGAGCCAAGCTGGTCCTCATCCCGCAGGAGACGCTGTTGGAGGTAGGGAAGTTGGCAGGCTTGATCGAACGCGAGCGCATTTCGGTGATGTTCATCACAACGGCGTACTTCAACATCCTCATTGACATGAAAGCAGACTGCTTGCGCCATATCCGCACCATACTGTTCGGCGGGGAGCGCGTGTCCATCTCTCACGTCCGCAAAGCGCTCTATCAGCTAGGACCGGGCAAAATCAAGCATGTGTACGGGCCAACGGAGAGCACGGTATTTGCCACATGCCACGATGTGAATGAAGTGGCAGAGGATGCCGTGACCGTTCCGATCGGACGCCCGATCAGCAACACGACCATTTATATCGTCAATGCTCAGAACGATCTGCAGCCGATCGGAGTGGCTGGGGAGCTGTGCATAGCAGGAGACGGACTGGCCCGAGGCTACTTGAACCGTCCCGAATTGACGGCAGCGAAGTTCGTCGACAATCCATTCGCGCCGAGGGAGCGGATGTACCGGACGGGCGACCTGGCAAGATGGCTGCCGGATGGGACCATCGAGTACGTGGGGCGGATTGACGATCAGGTGAAAATACGCGGCTACCGGATTGAGCTTGGCGAGGTAGAAACACATCTATTGAGAGTGGAGCCCATTCAGGAGGCGACCGTGATCGCCCGGGAATCCGACAGCGGTGAGAAGCGCTTATGCGCCTACTACGTGGCGGATCGACCGCTGCCGGCCAACGAGCTGAGAGGCATCCTAGCGCAAGATCTTCCAGGGTACATGATTCCGCTGCACTTCGTTCAACTGGATCGGATGCCGCTGACACCTAACGGTAAGGTAGACCGCAAGGCGCTGCCTGCGCCTGAGGATCACTTGATGACAGGGACGGAATATGTGGCCCCGCGCACGACGCAGGAAGCTCAGTTGGCGCAGATCTGGCAGGAGGTGCTGGGCATCGAGAAAATCGGCGTGCAGGACAATTTCTTTGAGCTGGGCGGACACTCGATTAGCTTGATGCAGCTGATACACCGAATCTACATCGAATTGGGCGCGGAAATCGCTCTCCATAGCGTGTTTCAGCGACCGACAGTGGAAGCGATGGCCTATGAGATCGTAAAAGTCGAGTACGAGGAGAAAAGCAGCAGCCAGTTCACGAAATTAAATGAAAATGGTCTTGTAAACGTATTTTGCTTGCCTCCCGGCTTCGGGTATGGGTTAAGTTACTTGGAACTGGCGAAGCAAATGGAAAACAGCTGCATCCTATACGGAATTGATTTCATTGATGATGCCGAATCTTACGAGGACATGCTGGACCGGTATGTGGACGCGGTCGTTGCCATTCAGTCTCAGTCTCCTTATGTGCTGCTCGGATATTCGCTGGGAGGCAATCTGACGTTCGAAATTGCCAAAGCAATGGAAAAGAGAGGGTACCGCGTATCGGATATTATTATGCTCGACTCCACGCGGAAGCTGGCCGCTCAGACGGTGGACGAGTTCGAAAGCGATATCGATCAAATGCTTGAAGCGGTGGGTGAACAGGAGATGCAGCTGCTGAGCAATCCTCTGATTCGCGAACGGGTCAAGCATAAGATGCGCGCGTACTGGACGTATGGATCTCAGCTCGTGAATACGGGCGCGGTTGAGGCGAATATTTATGCATTGATTGCGGAGGATTCCGATGCAGTCAGACCGGATAATGTTACTTCTGCATTATGGGATGGGGCAACCCGGCAAGCCTATTGCGAGCATCGACTCATTGGTGTCCATGAGGATGTGCTGCTTCCTGGATTCATAGAGCATAACGTGAAAGTGATTCACGCGGTCGTCCATCAAATCATCGAGCAAACGCGCGGCGTCCACGAGGTGTTATCGCGATAGCAGCGATGTTGCTTGTACAACGTAACCTATAATACATGTCATCCTCATATACCGCCTGCACACATGCGCATGTTGATGATGCAGGCGGTTCGTAGGGGAGTTCCGTCACGACTATGGTTTAAAGGGGAGACAAATGAGTGGCACTGCGAAAACGAAAAGATGTGTTGACCCTATGGAAATCAGCCCGCTGGTTATCGTCATTCGTGAAACCCCATATGGGCTGGATGATCGTCGGAATCATCTCTGCTGTTGCGGCCGCGATTATTGAGATATGGACCGGCAGCTTAATCGAACAATTAACGACCAATGCCGGCAACGGGGACGGGCAGTTGGTCGCCCGCATTGTATATACCGTATTTATCGTCATTGCAATTGGAGTTCCCGCGAAATATTTCATGGTGTACGGCATCGAAAAAAGCAGCGCTCAAGCCATGAGGGACCTTCGCAACCAGATGATGAAGCACATCGGCAAATTGCCTGTTCATTATTTGGAAAAGAAACACTCGGGCGATATGGTGTCAAGGGTGACTAATGACCTCCAGATCATCAATCAATTTATGATTCGCGATGTGGCGGAATGGTTTTATCATCCCCTGCTTTTTATTGGCTGCTTTGGCTACTTGCTGTGGATCCGATGGGAGCTTGTGCTGCTCAGCTTGTTGCTTGTTCCCGTTTCCTTGTTCGTCTCGCAATGGGTAGGCAAGCAACTGCAGCGCCTCACGGAAGAAGCACAGGAAAACATGGGCCAGATGAATGTCATTTTACAGGATACATTGAGTGGCATGCCGCTGGTCAAAAGCTATTTGCTGCAGGGAATCCTGTTCCGATCGTATCAATCCCTGCTTCTGCTGACGCTGAAAAAGAGGTTGGCCGTAAATAAACGCGAGGCGATAGTCACTCCCGTGCTGTTCACGCTCATGATCAGTCCGATCGTGTTCGCTATTCTATACGGAAGTTATTTGATATCGAAAGGATTGTTCAGCACGGGAGAGCTGATTGCCTTTCTCTACTTGCTGAATTTGTGTTTGGAGCCATTGCAGAACATCCCGACGCTCATTACGAATACGTTTGAGATGACCGGAGCTTTAAAACGAGCGGCCCAAATCATGAATCAACCCATCGAGAATGAAGAGGGACATTGCATTGTGAGAACTGCTCAGCCTCCCATCGCGTTTCACAACGTCAATTTCGCATACGAGAATAGCGGTTCCCCTCTGCTGCGCAATTTGAGCTTCACGGTAGCGGAAGGGCAGACTGTAGCGTTGGTGGGAGCCAGCGGCGGGGGGAAGAGCACCGTGATAAAGCTGCTCTGCGGATTTTATCCACTGCAGGCTGATGGCGGGAAGATCGATGTATTTGGCCAATCGATCCGCGACTGCAATCCGAAGGAGCTGCGTTCCCATTTGTCGGTCGTTACCCAAGATTCCTATTTGTTCAGCGGGACGATTGCAGATAATATTGCTTACGGGCGGGAGAATGCCTCGATGGATGAAGTGATCGAATCTGCAAAATCAGCCAACGCGCACTCCTTTATTATGGAGCTGCCGGAAGGATATCAGACTGACGTGGGGGAACGGGGAGCGCTGCTATCCGGCGGGCAGCGTCAGCGTATCACCATTGCGCGCGCACTGCTCAAGGATGCCCCCATCCTGCTGTTGGACGAGCCCACTTCCGCATTGGACGCGGAGTCTGAATCACTGGTTCAGGAAGCGTTGAACGTTCTTATGAAGGAGAGAACGACCATCGTCATTGCGCATCGGCTGTCTACCATTCAGAATGCGGATGAGATCTGGGTCATGGAGGACGGGCGGATCGAAGAGGCAGGGAATCATGCTAAGCTGCTGGAGAAAAGGGGCTCTTATGCCCGGCTGTACCATCAGGAATTCGAAACGGATCGAATGGGAAGCAAGGAGGTGGCCTATACGTGAAAACCGCCGGGATGTTAGCTTATGTGAAGGAAATCAAGTATATGATGGACTTTATGAGCACACGACGCAAAGTTGAGTATTATGTTGGCATGATTGCAGGCGGGCTCGTTAACACCTTGTTTATCCTGTCATTCACCTTGGTTGTCCAGAGTTTAGTAGATTTTGCAGGGTCAAGAGATACTTCCCTTATGTTTCAGGCGCTATATATTTTGGGAGGCTCTATCTTGCTGTTGAACCTGACTTCACCCGGATTCACTTATTTGTTTCGTCGCAGCGTGGAACTGACGATCGTCGACATCAGGGAACGTCTCTATCATAAGCTGTGCAAGCTTCGGGCCGATCATTTGGAGCGGACGCATAATGGAGATTTCCTATCACGGATAAATAACGATGTATCCACCCTGGAAGTGACGTATTGCGGAATCTTTTTTGCTCTGCTGCTGGATATCATGATTAGCATTGGATCCATCATTATGATGTTTATCATTCATTGGCAGTTTGCTTGCGCTTCCCTTTTGATTTTGCTCGTTTCCTTTTATATAAGCACGCGTTTTGTGCGCTCCGTTCGCGCGATGTATGATCAATCTCTTCATTCTATAGCCAAGCTGACAGAGAAATTTTCAGACTTTATCGCGGGCATCCAGCTTGTGAAATTGTTCCACATTAGTCCGGTATATGCTCAGTATGGAGCCATGAACGAGAAGCTGACGCAGCTTTCCCGCCGCATCGCCCACAAAAAAGGCGTACTGGCAGCCGTCAATCATTTTGTAAGCTACATTACATTTTGCGGAATCATTGTCATTGGCAGCTTGCTGTATAGCTATGGCATCATTGGCATGGGGGCCGTTGCAGCCCTGGCCGTCTTGCAAATTCATTTGACGCATTCCTTCATGAACATTGGAACAACCATGTCTTTGATTCAAAATTCGTTGGCGGGAGCGCAGCGGATTCAAGAAATGCTGGAGGAGCAGGAGGAGCCGCAACGGATCGGCTCTGTGGCAAGCGACCGTGATTCGGAGGCAATGGTGGAATTTGATTGCGTTGAGTTTGCCTATCAATCCGACAGCCCGGTGCTGTGCAATTTGTCCCTGCAAGTGCTCCCCGGGCAAGTGGCGGCTGTTGTGGGTGCAAGCGGCAGCGGCAAAAGCACCTTGATTAAATTGTTGCTGGGCTTCTATCCCGTTGACAGCGGCGAGATCTTAATCCAAGGCAAGTCGTTCGGACATTATACCTTGGAAGAGATTCGTCAACGGATTGCTTATGTGCCGCAAGAAGCTTTCTTGTTCAGCGGAACGATTGAAGACAACATCCGTTATGGCAATCCGCAAGCTTCACAGGAGGAAGTGATTGCCGCGGCTCAGGCTGCTTATGCCCACAATTTTATTCAGGAATTGCCCGAGCAATACCAGACGCAAGTGGGTGAGCGCGGAGCGTCTTTGTCCGGCGGACAGCGTCAGCGGATTGCGATTGCCCGGGCATTGCTCAAAAATGCTCCGATATTGCTGCTCGATGAGGCAACATCGGCCTTGGATGCCGAATCAGAGTACTGGGTACAGCAAGCCTTGAATCAATTGATGAAAGGCCGCACGACCATTCTGATTGCCCACCGCTTGAGCACCGTTGAGAATGCCGATGTGATATTTGTCATCCAACAAGGATCAGTTGTGGAACAAGGCACCCATCAGAGCTTGCTTGCATGCAGATCCTACTATGCAGGTATGTATGGACAGTCTGGCCTGGCTCTTGCCGAACAAGCTTGACAGAAACTTGACAATGCGGATCATTTTTATATACGATCCCAGCCATCCATGGAAATACTTCAGGCCAAGTGGACGTATGGTTTCACACTCTGGGGAGCTCATCATGAGCTCCCTATTATTTTTGTGATTTGTGCTGACACCTCGACAAGTAAGAGAGGAACTATGCCGTATATCCAGATATTAAAGACTTGGATCTTTTTTATTGAAAAAATGGGGGTGGTGAACCGGTTCTATTTTTAGGGGATTAGATGCTATCTAGCGTTAAATCCACCATCTATGTTTAAAATGGAACCTGTGGTAAAAGATGCTTCATCCGAACACAACCAGATGATACCGTTGGCGATTTCTTGAGGATGCCCCATACGCATCATCGGATGCATACGATTAATCATATCTTCATCAAAGGTGCCGTGGTCAATGGATTTCGCGATGATATCCGTCTTAATGGCCCCTGGGGCTACCGCATTCACTCGAATATTATTGGTTGCGTATTCAAGAGCTGCAGTCTTAGTCAGACCGACGACTGCGTGTTTGGTTGCCGTATAGGGACCTGTGTAAGGCATACCATGCAGACCTGCAATAGAAGCCAGATTGACAATGGCCCCTCCTTGGTCTTGCTGTAACATTTGTTGAATTCCATATTTCATGCCATAGAAAACACCCATCACATTCGTCTGCAGCATCTGCTGAAAGTTATTTCCGTCTGCCTGGGCAAGCTGCACAGTTTCTAAGCTGATCCCGGCATTATTGACTAGAATATTCAATTGCCCGTACTGAGAAACCGTTGTCTCTATTAATTTCTGAACTTCTTCTTCCTTGTTGACATCGCAAAGGACAAACAAAGCATCTCCACCCTGAGCAACGATTTCCTCCATGACTTCATTCCCTGATTCAGCCCGACGACCGCTGATGACGACCTGCGCGCCCTTACGTGCCAGTGTCATAGCTGTCGCTTTCCCGATTCCTCCTGTTGCGCCTGTAATTAATGCTACTTTGTTTTTTATCGTGTCTGTCATGCTCTGTTTTCCCCTCTCAATATAATGAACAACTGTTGAATAATCAATTTATGTCTATTATTATAGATTCATGCATGACATATTCAATCGTCAAATCATTTACTTTTGTTCATTAGGGAACAATACGATGGAAATGTGTTTGTTACTTTTTCTAGGAAGTGTGGTGACCTCGCCATGTCCAAAGTAGATCGAAGAATCCTTAAAACTCGGGAAGCGGTTACGAGCGCATTTATTGAACTGATGTCAGAAAAAAAATTCGAGGACATTACGATCCAAAATATTTCGGACCGGGCGAATATGAACCGAGGAACGATCTATCTTCATTATGTCGATAAATATGATTTATTGGATAAATGTATCGAAGCTCAGCTTGAAGAACTCTTAGAAGTATGTTCAGCGTCAGATCAGGAGCAAGGAAGCATTGAGCTGATGGATTCTTTTCTGCCTGTGTTTCAATACTTCGAAAGGAATTATTTATTCTACTCGACTATGTTAGTGAATCAGGGAACTTCATATTTTCATGAACGATTCCTTCATGTTATCCTCCAAGGGCTGCATGAGGAAGTGAATATAGACGGTGCAATAAACAAGGGGTTAAACAAAGATATCGTCATTCCATTTGTTGGTTCAGCTTTCGTAGGTTTGGTGGAATGGTGGATTAAGGAAGGAATGCCTTTTCCGCCGCAACTAATGGCTGAGCATGTGAAGATTTTGCTAGGAAGGCATCTGTTATGAACATCCGAGTGGGGGCACATCAACATCCCAACATTTCATAGTGTTTGTTTCCTTTGCGCTTTACTGTAATAAGCAAAGAGTTTTCATTGAACTGTAAAACAACTGACGACAAGGAGCAGACGGAGTGAAAACGATGACGCGAAGCGAACTTGCCAAGCGCACCGGATTGAAAGCCGAAACAATCCGTTATTATGAGAACAAAGGAGTATTGCCGGTGCCCATTCGGGCTGCTAACGGGTACCGCACGTATACGGAAGATTATTTGGTGAAAATCAAGTTAATTAAGGATGCGAAATCACTCGGATATTCCTTGAAGGAAATTAAAGAAACCTTGCAAGTTTTAAGCTCGGAAATGGAAATAGACGCGCTCAAGGAAGTCGTTGGCAACAAAATACGCCAGCTGGAAGCAAGGATCGAATCACTGCAAAAAATGAAAAACCTGCTGGGCGGACTTCTGGAGACAGCAGAGGACGATATCGAAAATTATTTGAAATCTTTTCTTCCGCTGAAGTAAATAGGAGCTTGACCTTGTTCCATACAGAAAAGAGACAGTTGGACATACTCTCTAAAGAGTAGACTCACTCTGTCTCTTTGTCGTTCTTTCAACTATTCGGACTCAAGCTTCTCTTTCACTTTTGCAGGCAGATCGTCCTTCTGCACTTCTTCCCAGGAGGTTACGCCCTTCTTGCTAGAGTAGTACACACGCAAATATGCTTCTTTACGCAAGTTTTTTTGCGCCGTAAATTCCATTGTTTTTTCGGTTCCTTCTTCGTCAAAGGCAGGCAGAGAATATTTATAGGTTGTAAATGGATTGTCTTTATCGTCTGTAGTCTCTTCTTTTTGTCCATCCATTGTAATCTGAACATAATAAATATCTTTCCCCATGCGTTGAAAGTTGCAGCCGGCTAAAATGGATGCAAATACGACTAAAATAACTAGCATTGCGATACTTCGTTTCATGTCATCACCTTTTTGTGTTGTATTGTTTGATTCCATTATAGTGGGTTGTTGCTCAAGACAACATTCAATTAGGTGATAGAACTCTTACATCATTGTAAGGGTTCCGTGCAGTCATCTGTGACAACTATAAGTAGTTTGTTATATAATGGGTGTAAATAAACTGATTGGAGCGTGATTGGTATGCGGCAATGCAACATAACACGAGAGGAGCTTACTATGAACGGAGAAAAGAGGATTTTAATTCATGAAAACAATGAATATAGGAATTGTTGCGCACGTAGACGCAGGAAAGACGAGCCTGACTGAACGTTTACTCTATGTAACGAATGTCATAGATGAAGTTGGCCGAGTTGATAAAGGGAATACCCAAACCGATTCGATGGAGCTGGAGAGAAGAAGAGGGATCACGATCAAGGCGTCAGTCGTTTCGTTTTTCGTGAACGATTTGAAGGTCAATCTTATTGATACGCCTGGACATGCGGACTTCATCGCGGAAGTAGAGCGTTCCTTCAGCGTCCTTGATGGAGCGGTTCTGGTCATATCGGCTGTGGAAGGGATTCAAGCCCAGACCAAAATTTTAATGTCGGTGTTAATGAAGCTGCAAATTCCTGCGATACTGTTCGTGAACAAGATAGACCGGAGCGGTGCGCAATCCGACGGGATCATGAAGAGCATTCAAGAAAAACTGACAGTGAACGTGATCCCTTTATACAGAGCTGAAAACATCGGCACGAAGCAGGCGTTCATTGTTGAACACTGCTTTAACAACGATACGGATCCAGATTTTATGGAGCGATGCATCGAGCTGGCTGCTTGGAATGATGAAGCTTTGCTTGAGTCTTGCGTGAACGGGGAGCAAGTATCGGAAGAGCAAGTAAAACTAGCCTTGATGCGGCAAATTAGGGATGCGAAGCTTTATCCGGTCTTTTTCGGATCTGCCATGACGGGAATTGGCGTGTCCGAACTGTTGGCGGGGGTGGCAGAGCTGTTTCCGGTGAATGAAGCCAGAGAAGCTGCGCCCTTATCCGGGGTCGTCTTTAAAATGGAGAAGGAACCATCGGGAGAAAAGATCGCCTACGTCAGAATTTTTTCAGGAAGAATGAGCGCAAGAGAATATGTGAATATAAGCCGGAAAAACAAGGATGGCACGATCGAAACGCACGCAGACAAAATCAAAAAGCTGTACCTATTCAGTGAAGGGAAGTCCATTCCGTCACAAACCGTGGAAGCCGGCGATTTTTGCAAAGTATGGGGATTGAAAAATATTAAAATCGGGGATGTTGTGGGTGAGCGGTCTGACAAAATCAAAGATATCCATTTCGCCTCCCCGCAGCTGGAAACCCGCATCGAAGCCATGCAGAATGAACAAGAGCATCGATTATTTCAAGCTCTTGTAGAATTGTCAGAAGAAGATCCGTTAATCGAAGTGTTGAAAGACGACTTCCATCATGAGATCTATATCCGCCTGTTCGGGGAAGTGCAAAAAGAAGTGATTGAGACGACCCTTAAGGAAAAATATCGGGTGGACGTCTCGTTTTCAGAGACAAGAATCGTCTGTATCGAAAAGCCAAAAGGAACGGGACAGGCTGCAGAAGTGATGGGAGCGGCAGAAAATCCTTTTTATGCTACAGTAGGCTTCCAAGTGGAGCCCGGCGTAACTGGTAGCGGAGTGACCTATAGACTAGGCGTGGAACTTGGTTCGCTGCCCTTGGCGTTCCACAAAGCCATCGAAGATACCGTATGTGCAACGCTTGCACAAGGTTTATACGGGTGGGAGGTCACTGATATTGTCGTTACGCTGACACACTCGGGCTACTGCAGTCCGGTAACGGTAGCCGGAGACTTCAGGAAGTTAACGCCGCTTGTGTTAATGGAGGCACTGTCCCAAGCAGGCACTGACGTATATGAACCGATCAACGAGTTCGAACTGAGTGTTCCCGAACATGCGATCAGCAAGGCGATGCATAAATTGTCAGGTCTAAAGGCCATATTCAGGGAACCGCTCCATCATAAGGATACCTTTCTGTTGACAGGGACGCTTCCAGTGGCTGTGACGGAGGATTTCAAGCGAAGTCTTCATTCGTTCACGGAAGGCGAAGGCTTTTTTATGGCGAACCCGTACGGATTTGAAAAAATAGAGGGCGAATATCCAACGAGAAAGCGGGCGGACTACAATCCGTTGAACCGAAAAGAGTATATGCTCCATATCCTGCGTGCTTATTGATTATGAACCGGGCCCTGAGACAGGTATCTGTCCCAGGGCCCTTTGTTATGCGAAAAAGGGCGGAGATTACACCAAGAATAAATCAAATAAACGAAAAGCGAATGAAAATCCGTATAAAAATATCCAGTTGGACAGGGAACCGGAGGAAGGGTTGCCCAATCTAATCAGGGAATAGGCAATTGCCACAAGGAGGAAGAATCAAATGAAAACGTACAAAACGATGATTGCATCCACTGTTATTGCCGGACTGCTGCTGTCCGCTTTCCCGCTGCTTCCCGGACATGCGCCTGCATATGCGGCCAGTCAAGCAGAGATTGAAAAAGAAATGAAAGAGATGGAGGAGCGGTTCCAGCAGGCCTTCAAGAAGCTGGATTCGAAAATTATCGAGCAAGCGACTCAGGCGCTGCAGAAGTTCGACCCGGGACAAGAAGTGAAATTAGTCAGCATAACGGGAGAAAGTGGTGTTGGTGCAGATAAAGGCGAGTGGACGCTGACTTCCGGGCAAGGGCATCATGTAAAGGTTGACAAGCAAACTGGAGAAATTAAAGGTATGTCAGCAAACAGAACATATAAGTTCGAGGAGTCGGATAAAGCTTTACAGGCAGATATCCAAGAAAAGTGGGCGCTTCTGGAACTGAAGGGTGAATTCACGCCCCCTAACTTTATTTCTTACACGAAAGATGATCGGGGACTTGAAACGTTTAGCTTTTCCGGCGGAGAAACGGAGGACGACGATTACTATGGTAACATCGATCTAAAGACAAAAAAGGTCAGTTCTATGGGGAAACTGACAACGTCCGATCAAGTCGACCAAAAAATTGTCAAAGCGGCGGAAGAAGCGATGAAGAAGCTGCCGGGCGCATCCAAGCTGCGCAAGCAGGTACATGTCAGCCTCTACGATTACAACCAGTTCAACAAGACGATCGATTTTCAGGATCAGGCTGGTTCCCGAGTCGGGATCGACAGTTCGTCAGGGAAGCTGAGATCTGTCACCTATGATAAGCTGCTGAACAAATTTTATGCGCCGAAAGATGTCCAGAAAGCGTTCGCCAAACCATATTACACGAAGGAGAAGGCGATCAACGCCGCTAAACCGATGGCGAAAAAGCATTTCGATCTGGATCTGACCGGCTATGAAGTGAAAGTCAAGCATTGGGAATATACGTTTACGAAAAAGGGACGGCCGACGGTGACTGCTTATATTAATGAAAAGGGACAATTTTGGGAAATGAGAGTCATGCAATAGTAGCTGGCTGGGCACTCTGTCCGAGGGGAACCTCGGACATGGGTGTCTTTTTTTCACGAATAAAACAAGACCTCAAGTCTATATACATGAACACTACCCATATATTTGGAAGGTGATTGCCTTGCGCTGGCCGCATATCGAGCCGCATCTTATTACCCGGTCCTTGGTGCCGGAAAATCAGGAAAGTCCGATCCATTTCTTTTCGTTGGCAGCCGTTACGCCGGAAGGCTTCTTTTATATAAGAAATCATTTTCCTTATCCCGTGTTGTCGGAGGAATCGTTTGCGGTTACTGTTGATGGAGAAGTTCGGAGTCCGATGACGTACCATTATCAGGATTTGTCAAGCATGCCGTCTAAAGAAATAAGTATGGCGCTGGAGTGCAGCGGCAATAAACGGGCGCGCTTCAAGCCCAAGGTGTATGGAATCCAGTGGGAAGAGGGGGCTATTAGCCAGGGAGTATGGAAAGGAGTCCCATTAAGAGACTTGCTGAATTATGCTGGTTTGAAGCCGACGGCCAGGGAGGTTGTGTTCGCGGGACGAGATTGCGGGACCCGGACAGACATGGCAGGCACGTATCCATATGCCCGGAGCCTTCCGCTGGATAAGGCATTGCACCCTGATACGTTAGTCGCCTATGAACTTAACGGACAGCCGATTCCTTATAAGCACGGGTATCCGCTAAGGCTAATTGTTCCGCAATGGTACGGGATGGCCTCGGTCAAATGGCTGCGGAGCATTACCGTCCTTGATGCGCGCTTCACCGGGCCTTTTCAGGTTGTCGATTATGTCTATGAGCCTAGCACGGACAGCGATGATGGGAAGATTCCCGTTACGTTGGTCCATGTCAACTCCACCATCCAATTCCCTGTGGATCGGAGTCTGCTTGACACCGGAACCATCCAAATATGCGGAATCGCATGGACGGGAACGGGATTCATTACTGATGTCGAGCTTAGCCTTAATGGCGGGGAAAGCTGGGTCAGTGCGGACGTGCATCGATTGCCCAACCAGCCCTATGCCTGGATCCTGTGGACTTATAGATGGGACGTCTCTCAACAAGGAGAGTACGCGATTCTATGCAGGGCGAGAGATTCGTATGGAAACATCCAGCCTGCGGCAGCAAGCTGGAATAAAAAAGGATATGGCTACAATGCCATATCCAGCATTCATGTGAAGGTGGAATAAGAGTAATAAGTGGAGTGACTAGTCCATATTCACCCACACGGTCTTCACTTCGGTATAGTTGTCAAGCGCGTAGGAGCCCATTTCCCGGCCAAGGCCAGATTGCTTATAGCCGCCGAACGGAGCGGCCGCATCGAACACGTTGTAGCAGTTCACCCAGACCGTGCCCGCTTTCAACTTGCTTGCAAGATAGTGCGCCTGTTTCAGATTTTGCGTCCACACCCCCGCAGCCAAGCCGTAATCAGATTGGTTGGCCTGCTCAATCAGATCGTCGAGCGTATCGTACGGCAACGCAGCCACGACAGGGCCGAAGATTTCTTCACGAGCGATCGTCATCTTCGGATCGACGTGCGCGAATATCGTCGGTTCGACGAAATAACCTTGTTCGCTAGGGACTTTGCCGCCAGTGACCAATTCCGCGCCCGCCGCTTTTCCTGCTTCGATATAACGTTTCACAATGTCATGCTGCTCGGACGATACGAGCGGCCCCATCTCCGTATCCATATCGATGCCTGTGCCCACTCGGATGCGCTGCGCCTCTGACACCATATCGGCAATCACATTGTCGTACAATTTCTTCTGCACATACAGTCGCGAGCCTGCCGAACATACCTGCCCCTGGTTGAACGTAATGCCGCGCAGGGCGCCGGGCACCGCACGGGACAGATCGGCGTCCGGAAGGATGATGTTCGGCGATTTGCCGCCAAGCTCGAGCGTGACTTTTTTGACGGTATCCGCGGCTTGCCGCATGATTGATTTGCCGACAATAGTAGAACCGGTGAAGGCGATCTTGTCGACTTGCGGATGCCGCACGAGCGGAGCGCCCGCCGTCTCCCCGAAGCCGGGGATGACGTTGATGACGCCTTGCGGGAATCCCGCTTCCTGTGTCAATTGAGCTAGGTACAAGGCTGACAACGGCGTCTGCTCCGCCGGCTTCAGGACGACGGTGCAGCCGGTGGCAAGGGCGGCGCCCAGCTTCCAAGCCGCCATGAGAAGCGGGAAGTTCCACGGTATGATCTGACCGACGACCCCGACGGCCTCATGTCTTGTGTAGGTGAGGAAGTTGCCTGCAGTAGGAATGGTTTGTCCGACAATTTTGGTCGCCCAACCGGCATAATAACGGAAATGCTCGATTGTGAGCGGAAGATCGGCTGCCAACGTTTCCCGCAGCGGTTTGCCGTTGTCCAGCGTTTCAAGTTCGGCCAGCTCTTGCTTGTTGGCTTCGATCAAGTCGGCTAGCTTATAGATGAGGCGGCTGCGATCCGCGGCGCTCATCCGAGACCATTCGCCTTGATCGAATGCGTCGCGGGCGGCTTTGACCGCCCTGTCCACATCTTCCTCACGCGCTTCGGAGACAACCGCGAGCACTTCTCCCGTTGCCGGATTGATGGACGAGAATACGTTGCTCTGGACGGACTCGACCCACTCACCATTAATAAACAGCTTCTTGGTGCCTTGCAAAAACGCTTCTACTTTCGGACTGATTTGAACTCGTGACAAAGCGCAATCACTCCTTTGTTAGATTGTCATTTACATCGGCTAAATAGGCCTTAAAGAGATATGTATTCTTATAGGAAACGGATCATTCCCGTTAGGGGACAAGTTGTTGTGCAGAGTCCGACCGGGAAGATGTGCGTAAGGTAAATGGGACAGGTCGGACAAGGTTGAAAAGAAAGGGGCGGGCCGATCCGCCAATAATTCGAACCAGCCCGCCCCCAAGACAAGAGGATGCATCCGTTATGAGAGATGCGGATCATATATAATCGCACTTAAACGGCGAAGATGTGTTTGCCGATTTTTCCCGTCTGCTGACGGGTCCAGATCCACGCGGAAGTAGCGGTATCCGGGTTGAAATAGTAGAGCGCGCCGTTGGTCGGATCCCAGCCGCGCACGGCATCCCATGCCGCGGCATAGGCGGATTCATCAGGATTCAACCAGTATTGGGCATCGTCAACCGCCGTAAATGCCCGCGGCTGAAAAATGACGCCAGCCACCGAGTCAGGGAACAGGGGAGACTGCATGCGATTCAATACAACCGCCGCAACCGCCACTTTACCGGTATAAGGCTCGCCGCGCGCTTCGCCGTGCACGGCTCGGGCCAGCATGGTCAATTCATCGGCATTGACCGACACCTGTTTCAACATCCGCCACGTCTGCGGACCGGCGATGCCATCCGCTTTTAACCCGTAATCTCGTTGAAATTGGCGTACGGCTTGCGTTGTAGCGTTACCGAACCTGCCATCCAACGATTGGTTATAGTAACCTAGCATTTGTAAACGAAACTGGATATCCCATACGTCACCACTATTATTTCCGTATTGGATCGTAGGGGCAGGGGCTGCAACGGCCATCGACGCCGGCAGAACGGCTGTCAAGCCAATTGCGGCCAACAGAAAAGGCAGTAGAATTTTTTTCATTTGCGTTCTCCTCCTTTCCTTTGCCATTATAGAGACGCTTAACAGTGGTTTCAATACCATCATATTGGAAACAAAAATGGAAAACCTTGCTCGGCTTAGTCTGTTTTCTCCGCATGGCACGTCATAGCTTCAATTTATTTGCAACAAAGCACTCCGTTATCTGATTCCATGTTGGATTTTAAGCTTGCTAACATTTGTTCCCAAGCCTGAATGTGCCATTCTTTTGCGGCTAGCCATTCCTCTGAATCTTGCCAACCTGCGTGTTTGAGCGTAACCATCGTGCCATTACTGGCAGGCTCAAGTTCTACGTCGACCATTTCCTTTTTGGGTTCAATCTCACCGCCGGAGCAAACCATGCTGTTATTCTTTCTGATTCTGTCCACGCTTTCCATACTAAATCAGCCGCTGTTGAATAAAGTCTTCTTTTGTAATCGACATCTTTTTTATTTCCCCTCTCTAGCGACCAATGCACTATTATTCCAGTTGTTTCATAGCTCTTTCATGGCTAAATTCCAATAACTCAATAGCAGTCTCCTGGAGAAGGGCATATCAAGCTATTATGTCCGGGCAGAAAACAAGAAATTTCAAAGTCTGGTTCAATCATTTGACAGCTTGTCGCGCAATGGATCTCGCCAGACGCAGAGCTAAGCAGTTGAACCGAGCAGGAGAGTATGACGAGACGGAACTTCCCAATGAACAGGCATCTCCCATGGAAGCCGTATTGAAAAAAAAGGAGTCCGAGGTACTGGCGTCGGTGATGTCTCTGGACATCAATTATCGGTCGGTCATTATTCTTTAGCGGGTGTCTCCAACCTTCGCCGAGTTGGTGAAAACGCGAAATCACATGGCGTGAAGATTAACTCTGCACGGGATGTTTATATTTAACGATGTTTACGAAGTATGAAGGAATAACAAAGTTTATAACGAAATTTTATAGAGCTATATGTCAAACGGTGACGATTCCTTATTACGAGTACTAAGATTACTCCGTTCTTCCATGAAGCTGCGACAAGGGAGCTTTGTTTTAATGTCTACGGCAAAAACAAAGGAATCATTAACCATATTAATAGGTTAGGCTTTTCACCGGATTTGGCGGGATTTCATCTTACATACAACAAGGACAAAGAGGCTAGTCAGCCACAAACTATATTTGTGGAAAAGGGATTTACAGACGATATGCTCGAACAGTTTACTCATTTATTCGATAGCGCCTATTACGAGTTAAACAAAGAAAATGGTTGGAGAACTGACTAATATCACAGTCAGCCTGACGAGTTCAGGGGAGAACTTCGTCATTATGATGCGAAGGGAGGGGTGCGTTCATTTTGGCTTGATCAAAATTTAATTGGTGCTTATATTATAAGCGGAACGTACATACGTGATATGGTAGTGGATCCGGATTATCAAAATCGCGGCTATGGAAGCAATTCTGGACCATTGCATCAACCATTTATTGAAATTTCTTGTTTTGTTGAACATACGTATGTTCCAAAACAGAATCACCATTAAGCTAGGAGGATGAATATGCTGCATCCAGCGTTAATCGAGAATATGTTGACAGCCGCACTGGCAACAGGCGGGGATTTTGCAGAAGTATTTGTGGAGGATAAAACAGCCAACAGCTTGGGCATGATTGGGGGCATTGTGGAAAGCGCCCTATCAGGCCGTGATTATGGTGTAGGCATTCGAATTATTAACGGTTTATTCGCCGTATATGCTTATACGAACGATTGCAGCGAGGACAATCTGATTAAAGTCGCCACATCCGCGGCGCAAGCGATTCGTGGACAGGTGAAGGATATAACGATTGATTTGCGAAGAACGACGATTCCGAATCGGCACGTCATTCAATTCAATCCTAGCGACTTCGCCAAAGCCCGCAAAATAGAGTGGATGAGACGCGCGCATTCCGCAGCGAAGGATTATAGTCCAGTCATTTCGCAAACATCCATCACATTAACAGACTCAGTGCAAAACGTATGCATCGCTAATTCTGAAGGCTTGCTTGTCGAAGATTGCCGTACCTATACACGTATGGGATTCAATGCAATCGCGGAAGCTGGTGCAACGAAGCAATCCGGCTATCTGGGACCTGGCGCATACGCCGGCATGGAGTTTATCGAGACAATGGACATTGAGCGTTATGCTCGGGAAGCGGCCCGTATCGCGACGACCATGGTTAATGCCAAGTACGCGCCAAGCGGCAAGCTGCCGGTCATTATCGACAACGGCTTCGGCGGTGTCATTTTCCATGAGGCGTGTGGACATGGATTGGAAGCGACATCCGTGGCGAAGAAGGCTTCCGTGTTTGCAGATAAGCTGGGTGAGCAGGTGGCGTCGCCGCTCGTGACGGCGATTGATGATGGAACGATACCGAATGCTTGGGGGTCATTAAATATCGATGACGAGGGAGCTCCCACGCAGCGCAATGTGCTGATTGAGAACGGGATTTTGAAGAGCTACTTGATCGATAAATTGGGCGGCCTCAAAATGGGAATGGCATCCACGGGTTCCGGACGGCGCCAGTCCTATCAATTTGCGCCTACCTCTCGAATGAACAATACGTTTATTGCTGCGGGGGACTCCACAACCGAGGAGATTATCGCCAATACCGAATACGGGCTGTATGCGAAGCACATGGGCGGCGGATCTGTAAATACAGCGACCGGCGAATTCAACTTTGCTGTCAATGAAGGGTATATCGTTCGCAACGGGAAGATAGAAGAGCCAGTTAAAGGGGCGACGTTGATTGGAAAAGGAATGGAGACCCTGCAAAAAATCGATATGGTAGGCGATAATTTGGATCACGGACAAGGCATGTGCGGATCATTGAGCGGCAGCATTCCGGTGAATTGCGGTCAACCGATGATACGGGTGTCCGAAATGACCGTTGGCGGCAGAAAGGGGGAGTAGGACATGGACGTTACACAATTTCAACAGCATTTATTTGCAAAAGGAATCGAGTCCGGCTGTTCCAATATGGAAATCTATTATGAGCAAGTCCGTTCTACTACGGTACGGGTGTCAAAAGGGGAAATTGACGCATATACGATTAAAGAGAGCGGCGGTCTATCGTTTCGCGGCGAATTCGCGAGCAAGATCGGCTATGCTTATTCCGAACAGATCGATGAGAGAGTGATTGATTATTTAATAGAAGAAGCGCGCAACAATGCGGAAGTGATGGAGAGTGAAGAGAACGACGAATTGTTCGCAGGCTCCGCAAGCTATCCCGAATTAACCACGTACTCGGAACGTCTGACTCACGTTGCTCCGCAAGCGTTGATAGATGCCGCTCTTGAGATGGAGTCGGTCGCCGTGGAAGCGGATTCGCGCATTGTTATGGTGCGCAGCTCGTCTGTAACGATCTCCGAGAGCGAGGTCCTGATCGCCAATACGCGGGGGCTGGATTGCCGGGCCAAGTACAGCTCAGCAGTCGGCAGCATCTCTGTCGTAGCCAGAGACGCTGCCGACACGACGACGGGCGAGTGGTACGATTTTTCACTGCAAGACTTTGATGAAATCAATTTTGCGGATATCGCACGCAAGTCGGTACACGAAGCTGTGTCGAAGCTGAATGCCGATACGATTGCATCGGATAATTATCCGGTTATTTTCCGCAATGATGCAGCGAGTACGCTTTTGAACGCCTACACCACTATTTTTTCTGCGGAAGCGGTAGATAAGGATTTTTCTCGTTTAAAAGGAAAGCTGGGCGAGCAGGTAGCCGGCAGCAATATTACGATCGTGGACGATCCGCTCATGCCGCACGTTCCTGCCCAATGTGCCTTTGATGCGGAAGGACACGCGACGCGGCGCAATGAAATTATAAAAGAGGGCAAGCTGCTTACCTTTTTGCATAACGGGAAGACTGCGAAAAAGTCCGGAATCGATTCAACAGGACACGCTTCTAAAGGCGGCTACCACGGCAAAATCGGGATTGCACCACATAACTTATATGTAGAGCCTGGCACAGTCACCTTGGAGGAAATGATTGCAGACACCGGACGAGGATTAATGATTGTGCAGCTTCAGGGACTTCATGCGGGCACCAATGCGGTCTCGGGTGAGTTTTCGTTGTCTTGCATCGGCTTCTTGATTGAAGCCGGGAAAGTGAAGCGGCCGGTCAATCAGATTACCGTTTCCGGCAATTTATTTAATGTGTTAAATGAAATCGAAGAAGTCGGCAACGATTTGCGCTTCACAGGCAAGTGCAATTCACCATCGCTCAAAATAAAGTCGTTAACGATTTCTGGAGCGTAACAAGCTCTGAAGGAAACATTAAAAATTGTATTTGCTCAGATCCAGCAGTTCTAAGTAACTTGCTGGGTCTTTTTTTTGTTTTGAATTCACAGAAATCATAGATATCTAGATAATAAAATGTCTATTTTGTGAAAATAATGTGTCAAAATTGTTAATGCATATGGTATAATAAGGAACAAAGGTTCACATGTAGCAATTTGTAAATGAAACAGATTGGGGCGGATATGAAAATGAGGTATCGAATAAAATATCCTACGCGAACAAAAATGGTTATGGCGGTATCCGTATTATTTAGTGTTGCGATGCTTCAGGTGGCCATGATGGCCGAGCGGACATTTCCTGTTCTGTTCTTCATGCAGCTGGCTGTAATGGCGATACTGGTTGTTTCGCTCGTGATTGAAGCATACGTGAGATTAGGCAAGCGTACGTTGGAAATACGAGATGGGTCCGAAACATTAAACATTAACGGGTATCAATTGGATGCCAATCAAATTCAAATGATTAAAGTAAAGGGATATCAACACGCCGCCATCGGCTTGCAGCTCAAAGGAAAGAAAGCGGTTTCAGCAAAATGCTGTTTTAAGTTCGTGGACGCTAAGCACACTCAAGAACTACTCAGATGGGCCGAACGCAACCAAATTCAGGTCACAAATACTTATTTCATGACTTGGGTGTAACGAACAGCGAATGAGTATGCGTGTTCATTGCAAGCTTGCTCGGAATCATTGTGGAAGGCATCGCGGTCTGGAAGACGTGATGCCTATTTTTTGTTTTCTCCAATGAATCCCAATCCGTCCCATCGGTGTGAGTTTGAATAATGCAGGTTCCCTCTTCCGTGTGCTCCTTCTCAATACTAGCTGGTGTGATCCTCGCCCAATGACTCAGATTGAGCAAGGAAAGGTTCGTAGAAGTGCTCTTTTGTTCACTCTCCCACTAACTCAGATTGGCAAGGGAAGGTTCGTTGAAATGTTCTTTTGCTCACTCTCCCAATAATTCAGGTTGCGCAATGAAAGGCCCGGTACTGAATGATAGGATAGATGCAGATGTGAAGCGTCCTACTTGAAACCTCACTATTTGTTTGTTATAATTTGTATACAAGAACAAACGTTCTCTTTTTGAGGAGGCGGGAATATGACGGGGCAGCTGTCATTTGAGAGTTTGGAGGAATTATTTGCGTATTTTCATTCTGAGGATAGGTGCGTAGAGGAGATATTTCAGAGAAAGTGGCCCCATGGTTTCGTCTGTCCTCGCTGCAACCATGGGGAGGCGTATACGATACGTTCGCGCAGGCTGCCGCTATATGAATGTCGCTCCTGTCGTCATCAATGCTCTCTTATTGCCGGAACTGTGATGGAAGGAAGCCATACGGCTCTCTGGAAGTGGTTGGCTGCCATCTGGCTTATTTCAAGAACCGAAGGGGGGGATTAATGCGGTGAAGCTAAGTAGGATCATCCAAGTGACGTACAAGACGGCTTGGGCGATGCTGCATAAGCTTAGAGCGGTCATGGGCGCTGCAGATGCCGAGTGTCCGTTTGATCATGACGTTCGTGCCGCTTTGACATACTATGGGCCGGAGCACACTCCTTTATTTGAGCTGCACCCTAAGGAGCATCCTTATCTCATTGCTGCCTCCGTACACGCGGATAACAGCCCCACCTATGTGAAAATGAAGCAAGTATTGCGCAATCATTTGTCGTCCGACAAGAGCCTGTTGACTGCCGGGCGGACGGCCTTTGTCTCACAGCACGTATCTTCGATTACAAGCAAGATCGACATCATGAAGCACCATTTCCGTTTTCGCCGACCAGATGTGCTTCGCTATATCGCCGATCACGTTCAAGCCTGGATAAATAAGACGTTTCACGGCTTGGGCGGAACTTATTTGCAAGCTTATTTGAACGAGTATTGCTACCGCCGCAATCTCGAATCGCAACAGGTATCCATTTGGGAGCGGTTAACTGAACAATGCCTGTCAATGAACACCTTTACAGCATTAGCATGGAGACGCTGCAGAAGAACGTGTAGAAAGATAATGCCCCTTGCTGCCTGAGACCGTAGCTTCTTTTCTCTAAACTACCGTTTACGTGGAGACTGGTTATATTTGAACATGAAGCTGCTCTATCACACGGGTACTGTCTGCATTTTTATGATAGCGTTTACATCTTGCAGATAGGAGCAATTCGAAAGAAGACGAGCTATGGCCAAGTGCATGGTGAACAGAGTCAAGTTGATCGGTGTTGCATCGGATGATGCAACGTTGGATCCATACGAAATTCGAGCTCATCTTTATTCAGATGGTCTGCTTTTGCAAATGCATAAGCTATCGGATGCGTGCGTGCTGTGTAGTTCAGCAGATACTCGGTGATGACCAGATAGAGCTAGGGAACAAGGTGTGCAAAAAGAACGGTGTTACGGGTGGAGGGCCGATTCTGTAAACGTAAAGTAGGGGCTGAGTCCTCCAAATAAGAGCAATTGGACTCTGCCAAATGGTCGTTCGATAGGGTTCGCAATTTTCTGAATAATGGGGTTAGTGGGCAAAAGGGCTTTTTGACGAACCCTTCTTACATAAAGGTTGTTCAAAGAGCCCCTTTTGAGCACGCAGCTCCCCAAGATGTCATTCGACATCGAATCTTGCTGACACTCTTGCGAACGGAACATTTCGTTCATGACGAAGAGTCAATGTATGGCAACTGACAGATGGCCCCGGAACGCATTGCATTCCGGGTTATTGCTGTTCCAGCCTGCTCAGCATGAGCCGATAGCTGCCGTTGCCGTGATGCAGGCTTCGCTTGACTCGCGAAATGATGGCCGTGCTCGCGCCGGTTTCCGCTTCAATTTCCATATAGGTGCTTCCATTCAACAGCATCTTGGCGACTTCAAGCCGTTGGGACAACGTCTGCAGTTCTTTTGGAGTCGCCAAGTCCTCAAAGAAACCGTAACACTCATCCATATTTCGTAACTTCATAATAACCCCTAGCAATTGCTCGATCGTCGGATCGCCTGATCGTTTGGCATGCATAACTATCAACTCCAGAAATTAGAAATGAATACCGCGAATGAGTGTGCATCTATCTTTTTTGACATCGTCGGCCAATCTCCTGCTATTTTGTTCAAAAAACATTCACATTTAAGAAGTTTTCATTGCAGTAAAGCAACATTGTATTTATGCATGCCTACGATAGTGTTCTTATGCGTGTATGTACAAATACGTTTATGCACGCATGCGATTGAGCAGGTTCGCGTTCGAGCACGCTTTTGCTAGTTATTGGTATTCGTCATATACTTTCAATAGTAAGAAGCCAATGATGCCAAGTAGGAGGATGTTCCATGAAAAAACAAGCGATAACCGAACAAACGGCGCAAGAAGTTTTCCCGATTCAGGACATTGATTACATTGAATTTTATGTAGGAAATGCAAAACAAGCGATGCACTTCTTTGTCAAAGCATATGGATTTCGTCCCGTTGCCTATTCCGGGTTGGAAACAGGAAATCGGGAGCAGGTGTCGTATGTGCTGGAGCAAAACAAAATCCGTTTCGTCTTATCCGGCGCTCTCTCCGACAGCCATCCGATTGCCGAATTCACCAAATTGCACGGTGACGGCGTCAAAGATGTCGCATTGCGGGTAAATAATGTTGAAAAGGCTTACAAAGATGCGGTGTCGCGCGGAGGAATCGGCATTATGGAACCGGCCGAATATTCGGACGAACACGGCATGGTGAAAAAAGCAGTTATCGGCACTTATGGCGATACGATTCATACCTTAATAGAACGGGACAATTATAGCGGTTTGTTCCTGCCTGGTTATCAGACGGTGGAAGATGTCATTCCTTTCCAACCATCGGGACTCATTGGCATCGATCATGTTGTGGGTAACGTCGAGGAAATGGAAGAATGGGTGACTTACTACGAAAACGTCATGGGCTTCAAACAAATGATTCATTTTGATGATGAAGACATTAGTACGGAATACTCTGCTCTGATGTCCAAAGTGATGCACAACGGAGGAAGAATTAAATTCCCGATCAACGAGCCGGCAACGGCCAAACGAAAGTCGCAAATTCAAGAATATTTGGAGTACTTTAATGGGCCGGGCGTCCAGCACCTTGCCTTGCTCACCAATGATATCGTAACGACGGTAAAGGAATTGCGCGAGAACGGAGTAGAATTTCTCAGCACACCGGATTCCTATTATGAAATGTTGTCAGAGCGGGTAGGACGCATTGATGAAGACATCGAAAAACTGAAAGAATTGAAAATATTAGTTGATCGCGATGATGAAGGATATTTGCTCCAAATCTTCACGAAGCCGCTTGTTGATAGACCAACCTTATTTTTCGAGATTATTCAACGCAAGGGAGCCGTCGGTTTTGGCGAAGGCAATTTCAAAGCGCTGTTCGAGTCGATCGAACGGGAACAGGAGCGCCGCGGCAACTTGTAGCACGGCTGCGGGAAGGAGTAATTCCGAATGCAAATCGCACCGCACGAACTGCACTGGAAAGATGCTTACAAATTGTTAATCGGCTCCATCCTGCCGCGTCCGATTGCCTTCGTCTCTACAATAGACGGGGAGGGCACGGCTAATCTTGCCCCGTTCAGTTTTTTTACGGCCATTTGCGCGGAGCCGATGTTGGTCTGCTTCGCGCCGATGCGCAGAGGGACGGACGGCAGCAAGAAAGACACGCTTGCGAACATCGAAGCGACCGGTGAATTTGTCGTGAACATCGTCGGGGAACGCATCGTTGAGCCGATGAATGAGACTGCCGCCGAATACAGCCCCGACGTCGATGAATTTGAAGCGGCGGGGCTGACGAAGGTTCCTAGTGAGATCGTTCGTCCTTACCGGGTGAAGGAGAGCGACGTCCACATGGAATGCGTGCTCCACGATATCATCACCTTCGGCGAACAGCCGGGCGCGGGCAGTCTGGTCATCGGCCAAGTAGCGTTCATGCATATTAACGACGAGCTGTACGCCGACGGGAAGATCAACGCCGAGAAGCTGCTTCCCATTGGGCGCATGGCGGGCCACGTGTACACCCGGGCCGTGTCCGACACGTTCGTGCTGGAAAGAAAAAAGTAGACCTTGAGCGGGGGACGGAAGAGCCTATGAAGTTTGTGACCTTTGACAACGGCTCAGGGGAACCGCGTTCCGGCTGGCTGAAGGATCATGTCATTATTGATATGCACGCCATAAGCGGAGGCCGGCTTCCTAGAGATTTGCTGGATTTTGTGCGCCAGCAGGAGCATATGGCTGACGTTGTTCGGATTGATCAAGATCTTGGTCATGATGTAGAGGAATTGTCCACCCATGAAGCCGTTTATGCGTTGAAAGACGTTATATTGTGCGCGCCTATTCCGAAGCCGCCGAGTGTGCGAGACTTTTACGCGTTCGAAGCGCATGTGAGAACGGCAAGACAAAGACGGGGGCTGGATGTCGTTCCAGAGTGGTACCGGTTCCCGGTTTTTTATTTCACCAATCATCAGGCCATCGTCGGTCCGGGTGAGCAGGTGAGACGGCCTCTTGCATGCACCTCGTTGGATTATGAATTGGAAGTTGCCTGCGTAATTGGAAAAGAAGGCAAAAACATCTCAACTAGCGAAGCGGAATCCCATATTTTTGGCTATTGCATCATGAATGACTGGAGCGCGCGCGATATTCAAAGGGAAGAAGTGAAGGTGGGACTCGGTCCGGCAAAAGGCAAAGATTTCGCCACGTCGCTCGGCCCGTACCTCGTCACCGTAGACGAGTTGGAACAGCACCGAGCGGGTGAGCGGTACGATCTGACAATGACGGCCCGCGTCAATGGCGTGGAGCTGTCACGCGGCAACTTCCGCGACATCCATTATACCTTCGGGGACATGATAGCAAGGGCGTCGGCGGATGCAACGCTGTACCCTGGTGATGTCATCGGGTCGGGGACGGTCGGAACGGGGTGCATTCTGGAACTTGGGACGGAAGTGCATCGCTGGCTTGAACCCGGTGATGTCGTCGAACTTGAAGTGACGGGACTTGGCGTGCTGCGCAACATCATCGGAGAATCGTCGGTGTGCGGTTTGTCAGATCGGAATTGAATAGAAGAGAGGAGGGCGTGTTCGATGGCCTATTATCGTCAGATGGGAGAAATCCCAAAGAAAAGGCATACGATGTTCCGCAAGGAAGACGGCACCTTGTATCGCGAGCAAGTAATGGGTACGAAAGGATTCTCGGGCATCCAATCGATATTGTATCATCATCATCCGCCTACGGCTGTTAGCAAAGCGGAAGTACATGCGAAATTCAACATCGAATTCGAGGAACAAGGAGCACTGCGTCACCGGCATCTGCTGACTGGGGGATGCAAGGAAACGGGCGATGCCGTTGATGGAAGACGCTATATGCTGGGCAACGAAGACGTGCTCATCGCCGTTGCGAATGCGAACCAATCCATGGATTATTACTACCGCAATGGGGACGGGGACGAGCTCTTGTTCGTGCATGAAGGAACAGGGATCGTCGAAACCATGTTCGGAACGCTGCATTACCGTCCAGGGGATTATATTAACATCCCGATAGGAACTATTTACAGGATCATTCCAGATGCAGGAGAATCCAAGCTGCTGGTAGTGGAAACGAACAGTTGGATTACAACCCCCAAGCGCTACCGCAATCCGCATGGACAGCTGCTCGAACACAGTCCTTTCTGCGAACGGGATTTTCGCGGACCCGAGAAGCTCGAAACCCATGTGGAATGCGGAGAGTTCGAGGTAAGAACGAAATCTAGAGGCTTTATTCATGCACATACCTTCAACCATCATCCTTTCGATGTCGTAGGTTGGGACGGTTATTTATACCCATGGATTTTTAATATCGGGGATTTCGAGCCAATTACGGGGCGCATTCATATGCCGCCGCCAATCCATCAGACATTCGAAGGCAACAACTTTGTCATTTGCTCCTTCGTTCCCCGCTTATACGACTACCATCCGGAGGGGATTCCCGCTCCTTATTTTCACAGCAACGTAGACAGCGACGAAGTGCTGTATTATGTCAAAGGCAACTTCATGAGCCGGAAGGGAGTAACGGAGGGGTCCATCACTTTGCATCCATCGGGAATTCCCCATGGCCCGCATCCTGGCAAGGTTGAAGATAGCATCGGTAAAAAGGAAACGTTGGAGCTAGCGGTGATGATCGACACCTTCCGCCCGCTTCGTGTCGTGAAACAGGCGCTGCAGTATGAGGATCCCCAATATATGTACAGCTGGTGCGCAGTATCGCCGGAAACAACGCCTACCGTGTAAGCTGATGAAAGGGGCGCATGCAATGAACAAGGGGAAAGTGGTACATTCCGCCGCAGAGGCGATTCAAGACATCCGGGACGGCGCTACCTTGATTGTGGGGGGATTCGGCTTATGCGGAATCCCTGAACAAGCGATATTGACCTTGCGGGACAAGGGAGTGAAGGATTTAACCATCGTCAGCAACAACTGCGGAGTGGATGACTGGGGGCTCGGTCTCCTGCTAGCCAATAACCAAATCAAGAAGATGATCTCCTCCTATGTGGGGGAGAACAAAATCTTTGAACGGCAATTTCTTAGCGGCGAGCTCGAGGTAGAGCTCGTTCCGCAAGGCACGCTGGCCGAGCGGATAAGGGCAGGCGGAGCTGGCATTCCGGCCTTCTATACGGCAACGGGAGTCGGCACATCGGTTGCGGAAGGCAAGGAGCATAAACAATTCAATGGCCGCACATACATTATGGAAGAAGCGATTGTCGGCGATTTTGCGTTTGTAAAAGCGTGGAAGGCAGATACGCTCGGTAATCTAATCTATCGGAATACGGCCCGGAACTTTAACCCTTTGGCTGCGGCCGCAGCCAAAGTTACGATTGCCGAAGCGGAGGAGATAGTCGAGACAGGACAATTGGATCCGAATCACATCCATACGCCTGGCATTTACGTGCAACGGCTGCTGCTCGGAACCGGCTATGAAAAGCGGATCGAACGGCGCACCGTTCTTCGAACCGCCTCACAGGGAACGGAGGGAGTGAGATGAGCGACGCTCGTCTGGTCATCGTCAAGCGTGCCGTGCTGGAAATCGCGGACGGCATGAACGTGAATCTGGGAATCGGCATGCCGACGCTCGTCGCAGGTGAAATTCCGCCGGAGTTCAGCGTCATGCTTCATTCCGAGAACGGCTTGCTCGGAATCGGTCCTTATCCGTTGGAAGGAAGCGAAGATCCGGATCTGATCAATGCGGGCAAAGAAACGGTAACCGCCGTGCAAGGCGCTTCCTACTTCGACAGTGCCGAATCGTTCGCCATGATCCGGGGAGGTCATATCGATGTCGCTATCTTAGGTGGAATGGAAGTATCGGAACAAGGCGATCTCGCGAACTGGATGATACCCGGGAAAATGATTAAAGGCATGGGCGGAGCCATGGATCTGGTGAGCGGCGCCAAGAGAATCGTAGTCATTATGGAGCATGTGAACAAGCACGGCGAACCCAAGATTAAACGTCAATGCAGTCTGCCGTTAACGGGCAGGCGGGTCGTTAACCGATTAATCACCGATTTGGCCGTATTTGATTTCACGGAGGAAGGCATGGTATTGATTGAAACCCAGCAAGGAGCCAGCGTAGAAGTAATTCGGCAAAAGACCGAAGCTTCATTTACGGTCAGCCCCGATCTGAGGACGGCAAATACGTTGTGACGGTACTATTGTATAGGAGGATGTTCTCATGCATGTTTCGGTCAAAATTCCGACCCGGAAAGAGATTGAGCATCTGGGCGTTTACGTTCCAGGCAAACCGATTGAAGAGGTAAAAAGGGAGTTCGGCCTTACCGACATCGCCAAGCTTGCGTCGAACGAAAATCCATACGGCTGCTCGGATCTGGCGAAACGAGCCGTCATTCGTGAAATGGATAAATCGGCCTTGTACCCGGAAGGAACAGCCCCCGAATTAGCGGCGAAATTATCCGTTCACCTCGGGATCGAGCGGGAGCGAATTATTGTTGGCAACGGCTCTGACGAGATTATCCGATTGCTGACGCGGAGCTACATTTCAGCAGGCGATGAAGCGATTATGGGCGATGTCACCTTTTCGCGCTATGAGACCAACGTGCGCATCGAAGGAGGCGTACCGATAACTGTGCCGCTGATCGACGGCGTGCACGATCTTGCCGGAATGCTGCAGGCCGTCGGTACGAACACCAAAATGATATTCGTGTGCAATCCGAACAATCCCACGGGAACGATTGTCGGGCGCAGCGAGCTGCTTTCTTTTATCAAAGAGGTACCAAGCCACATTTTACTCGTTATCGACGAAGCCTATTGCGAATATGTGTCAGACCCCGCGTTTTTGCAAACCATTCCGCTGCTCGCGAGTCATCCGAACCTGGTCATTCTGCGCACGTTTTCTAAAATATACGGTCTAGCCGCGCTGCGCATAGGTTACGGCTTGATGCATCCGTCCGTTGTTCAAGAACTTATTAAAGTAAAAGAGCCGTTTAATTCGAACCGCTTGGCTCAGGCTGCCGCCATCGCATCACTGGACGACGCTCCATTTGCGGCGGACTGCGCACGACGCAACGAAGAGACTAGAAACGGTTTGCAGCACGAACTGGAACAAATGGGGCTGTCCTGTTTTCCTTCGCACGCCAATTTTTTGATGGTGAAGCTAGGAAAATCCGGGGATGATGTGTTTCAAGCTTTACTCGCGCAAGGCGTCATCGTGCGTTCAGGCAGTCTGCTCGGATATCCAGATACCATCCGTGTGTCGGTCGGAACGGACCAAGAGAACCACGCCTTTATTACAGCGCTCCAACGGGTCATCAACGATGGGGATGAACCACGGTGAACCGGGGATAAACGGGGATAGCAAGGATTAGCCCAAGCCCAGGAAAAGTGATTTACGCTAAAAAAGCGGGGGAGGTGATGGTCTGACTGACGTCGTTATTGCGAGCGCCGTGCGAACGCCGATTGGCTCGTTTATGGGAGGATTGAGTCAAGTGCCGGCCGTTGATCTGGGCGCATTGGTCATCAAAGAAACGCTGGAGCGAGCGGGAATCCCCCTTGATGCAGTACAAGAGGTCGTAATGGGGAATGTGCTGCAATCCGGTCTCGGTCAAGGTCCCGCCCGTCAGGCTGCAGTCCGATCAGGCCTATCCTACGAGGTGCCGGCGGTTACGGTTAATAAAATATGCGGTTCAGGCCTGAAAGCGGTCATCATGGCCGCGCAAGCCGTCAAGGCGGGGGACGCCGAACTGATCGTAGCAGGCGGGATGGAAAATATGTCGCTGGCTCCTTACTTATTGCAGCAAGGCAGATCCGGCTACCGCCTAGGAGATGGGACGATTGCGGATAGCATCATGAAAGACGGGCTTACATGCGCCATTTACGACATTCATATGGGGATGACAGCGGAAAACATAGCAGAGAAATATCAAATCACAAGAGAACAGCAAGATGCGTTTGCGTTAACAAGTCAGCAGCGTGCCCAACAGGCATGGAAACAGCAGCGATTTGCCGATGAGATTGTAAATGTGGCGTTGCGGGACAAGAAGGGCCATGTAACCATGATGGAATCGGATGAACACCCTCGACCAGATGTAACGGCGGATGCGTTGGCACGATTGAAGCCTGCGTTCAAGCGAGACGGCACCGTAACGGCCGGGAACGCTTCCGGCATCAATGACGGGGCGGCAGCGGTTGTGGTCTGCTCATCGCGCAAGGCGAAGGAGCTCGGGCTCACCATACTTGCACGCATTCGCTCTTACGCATCCACAGGCATTGATCCGTCGATTATGGGCATGGGGCCGGTCTCCGCTGCGCAGGCGGCTTTACAGAAGGCGGGAATGTCCATACAAGATATTGATCTGGCGGAATTAAACGAAGCCTTCGCCGCACAGTCGATTGCGGTAATGCGCGAACTAGGACTCGATCAGGCTATCGTAAACGTAAACGGTGGCGCCGTTGCGTTAGGACACCCGATTGGAGCAAGTGGAGCGCGCATTCTGGTTACGCTGCTGCATGAAATGAAGAGAAGGCAGGCGGCAGCGGGTCTCGCTGCCCTATGCGTAGGCGGTGGTCACGGAGTCGCTGTCATCGTTGAACAAATATAACGCAACAGATGTCAACTTTATGGCGCTGCAGAACGCGCTTGACGAACAATCCACTCCTGAATGGATTGCCCACATCTATCTGGGCCTTCGACAGGAAGGTCTATTTATTTTCACTTAGATATGGAAGGCATTGCGGTCTGGAAGCCGCAGTGTCTTCTTTGTTTGTCATACTGGCGTAACAAAGCCGGCTTATGATAAACGCGAGGTGAGAAGATGAATCACAACATCAGCGTTAAACACACGAAACGCACGCTTATTGGATTGTTGGCAAGCTTGCTGCTTACTGCAGGCACACTATTCTATAGCTATGACATGGAGCCTAAAACCTTAACGGTGACCAGACATCATATAACAAACTCTACTATTCCTCATGGCTTTGACGGAAAGACAATCCTTCAATTTTCAGATGTTCACTTAGGAAAAAACTATACGCATAACCAGCTCCGTACATTAGTGAATCGAATCAATCAGGAGCAGCCGGATATCGTGGTGTTTACAGGTGACTTAATAGACAACTTCAATCAATACGGCTCGCAAAGAAAAGACGCCCAGCCAATATTAGCTCAGATTCAAGCCCCATTGGGCAAGTATGCGGTGTTCGGCAATCATGACCGTGGAGGCGGGGGAAGCAGGCTGTACAAGCAGTATATGGAGGGGGCCGGATTTACGGTTCTCGTGAACGAAGCAAGAAAAATTACGGCTGATGACGGGGAGAGCATTACAATCAGCGGTCTGGATGACTTTTTATTGGGCAATCCTGATATTCCCCAAGCCCTTCAACCGCTGCAAATAGAGGATTTTAACCTCCTTCTGGTGCATGAACCGGATATTGCGGACCTTATTATGAGCTATCCAGTTGATCTCCAGCTCTCCGGCCATAGCCACGGCGGACAAGTCCAAATTCCGTGGTTCGGCACGATCTATACGCCGCCGTTGGCCAAAAAATATGTGGAAGGGTGGTATGCTGTAGACGATGCGAACACGCAAAATAAACCGCTACGGCTCTATGTCAATCGCGGTATCGGCACAACGGAATTGCCCTTCCGCTTTCTGAGCGCGCCGGAACTGACGGTAATCCAACTCCAGCACAGGAAGTCTTAATTGACTCCTCCATTCCCAATTCGTTACCGGCCATTCCGTCCTATTAATCGAGCATGATCCCTATGTATTGTCCTATTGCGATTATTTGATTGAATTAGGACCGGCCGGAGGTAATCAAGGCGGTGAGATTGTCGCTAGCGGTACGCCAGAGGAACTAAGAAAGGATGCTTGATCGGCGATTGGCTCGTTTTTAGATGAAGATAAGAACTCATAAAATAAGAATAGGCTGTCAAACTACTCTGCAAATTTTCCTTATGTCCATTCTCCCATACCGTCAGGAAGGATGACGACGGGGATGATATCCCTGCCAATTCGTATATACCAGGCCATACAGCGGTTCCTCATAATGACTGATAACGAGAGTCGCCCTTGGGCGCGTCGCCTCCTGAAGGATGGGGAGAATGAAGCAAAGGGGTGGATGAAGCGAATCACCGTCAGTCTGAACGCACTTGCACGAACGGAGCATTTCGTTGATGATGAAGAGTTAATGTATTGCTTATTGAGAGATGGTACGCCTTAAGGCGTGTCCGTCCCGGCCAGCTGCTCGACCTCGAACAGCAGCGGGGACGGATGTGGATGAGTGCTGAACTTCTAATCGCGGCCTGCTTCAACCAGCTTCTGCGCTACCATCGTCGGATTGGTATGGAAGGGAGTCATATGGTCGCCTTTTGCGGTAATCAAGCGGAACAGACCGAGGCGGCTCGACATGTGCGGATGCCACCCATACTGCTCGCCTTGCGGCACCGCCGTGTCTTCTGTGAGGTAGAAGTAGCTTTTAGGGATGTCGAGACGGTAGAACTTTGTTAAATCAAGTTTCTCGAACAACGGACCAGCTGGCTCGGGCGTAACCGTATTATAAACCTTTTGCGCCAGATCGAGGCTGGCCGTATTCATGAACGTTTCACGCCAGATTGGAAAGGGCAGCATAATCGTGTTGTCTTTCGATTTTTTCGCAAGATCAGCCCATAAAGCTTTGCCTTGCGGCGGAATCTCGTCCGCAGCGCTATTTCCGTCTGCAACGACAAACGCATCCATAAACACGAGACGCCTAATGCGACTAGGAATCCGTTCCGCCACTTTGGAAATGACCGTGCCCCCAAAGCTATGGCCTACAAGGACAATATTGTTCAAATTTCTTTCCGTTATAAAGTTTACGACGGCATCAACGTAATTGGTATGGGTCACTGCTTTGTTCGGATCTTTGCCGTGTCCCGGCAGGTTGGGGGTGTACACCTTGTTGCCTGTATTGCGCAGTCTCTCGGCGGTCATGTTCCAATAGCTGGAGTCGCCCCACGCACCGTGGACAAGGACAAAGGTAAGCGGCCTTTCTATTCTCACGGCTGGTTCTAGGGATTCTGCATATACGGGCTCGGTTGGGGACGTAACGGCCATGCTCCTCATCGCCAAGTGCGAGCAAGGATGCAGAACGGTTACGGGATAAGGGGAGTAAGTATATGGCCGAAAGTAAGGAGGTTGATACGGGTAATGATACATGTTTTATTCACCTTCTCATCATTTTTGTGCATCTGCCTATACCATATGCCGAAGACGGGAATATTGCGCCGATCTGACGCTGTTGACAGCATTAATGGCTATGATTATAATGGTCGTAGCAACTATGGTCACATCTATTAAAGTGAGGTCTAATCATATGACAACTATGGTTGCGATAAGTATAGGAGGTGACAAAAACAATAAACTCTAAAAAGATTGGGATTTTCGACGTTCAGTACAGGGCATTGACCATCGGTATTATTTTGACCCTTACTACCGTAGCATTTGAAGGATTGGCCATTACGACGATAGCGCCTAAACTGGCACAAAGTTTACATGGTATCCATTTATATGGATGGATATTTAGTGCCTTTCTGTTATCTCAAATCATAGGCACCATGGTCATGGGACAACAGATTGATAAGCACGGTGTTTTCAAATCGATCATCTCATCTTTTATTATCTTTGTTATAGGTATCATTATTGCGGCTGTTTCATTTCATATGTACATGCTTATTGCAGGAAGAGCCTTTCAAGGTTTTGGTGCAGGCGCCCTCATAACTTGTGTATACTACAGCGTTACATTAAGCTATCCTGACTCTCTCAGAACTAAAATTTTAGCTGCATTTTCAATCGCATTTGTTCTACCTGCATTAATTGGCCCCTATGTGGCAGGACTTATAGCTGCTTATGTGTCATGGAGATTCGTCTTCTGGATTGTTCTTCCTTTGATTGTCCTAGCGTTAAGCTTAACGCTTCCTTCCTTTCGCAACATACCAACTAAAAACACATCAGCTAAAAAAGGCAGTTATAAAGAAATATACGCCATATTACTAGCCATTGGAACGGGCTTGCTGCTATCCGGATTAGGATTTATATCCGATTGGAAAGGAATTGCGCTTTCTGTTGTTGGAGTTATCATCATGATTCAGCCTTTGCGAAAGCTGCTTCCAGCAGGCACCTTTTTAGTTAAAAGGGGTTTGCCGGCAACCATTGTTTCTAGAGGGTTATATGTTGCATGCTACTTTGCTACCGAAAGTTTCGTTGTCTTGGCTCTAACCGAAGTTAAAGGTTTATCGGAAGAACTTGCAGGTTTGATTGTAGCTGCAGGAGCATTAAGTTGGTCAGCCGCAGCGTGGCTGCAATCCCAGCTCGACGAACGAGATCATGGTCATGGCAGAAAAAAACGGGTGATTTTCGGTATAGGGATTATGATCGTTGGGGTAACACTCGTGATAACAGCCATCGGATTTCCAGGCGGCGGGATTGCAATCGCATTGATTTCACAAATCATTACAGGATTTGGTGTAGGATTAGCCAATCCAACTACGGGAGCGATTGCACTGCAGCATGCTCAGGCAGGGAAGGAAGGAGAGGTATCCGCAACGATTCAATTCATTGATTCGTTTAGTATTGGATTGAGCATTGGATTAAGCGGCGCTCTCATAGCCCTAAGCGAGACATTTCAATGGGGGATATTCACCGGAGTAATGATGGCTTTATCTCTCCAGTTATGTTTCGTGCTTTTAAGCTTGGTGACTTCTTTCCGCATTACAACTCAGATTCACGAAGTGTCTCATCCGCTTTGCGATGTGAAAGGTTCCGATGTAACGGCTTCATCGTAGTTGATGTTTAATTTATCGGAGGTAGAAAATTTTATTGTAAAGCCATATATTCCGCAACTCGAAGTGCTGCAGCGGGCATTGCCGTGGATAAAAACAAGTTGACGCCTGATGCTTTGAGATCTGCACTATTAGAGGTAATGTTATCTCATATCGTCAAGCGACGCGGTGAGCATATTCAGAAAATGATTGGCCGTTATGGATAAAGAAATATCTCGGCGCGTCGCGACCGCGATCGAACGCTCCGGGATCGGGTCTGTCAATTGAAGTTCATATAACTTTTCTTCCTTCAATTCTTGCTTAATGAAGGAGCGCGTCACGAATGCAGTTCCATAACCGCGCTGAGCCAATTCTATTAACATATCCATGCTGCTGAGCTCAATGTCCACTTCGGCAGTGACTCCAAGTGAGAAGAGCCATTCTTCGACGTAGCGTCTGGTGCTGCTTCCCTTAGAGAGCAAAAGCAGCGGTATTTTTATTAATTCCCGGGCAGTAACCGGATGTTCCAGCAGATGTCGATAGGAATGGCCTACAACGAAACAATCTTGAATGGTTGCGAGATGCTTCACATCGAGCTCATGGTCAGACATTGGGAGATGGACAAATCCCAAATCAATTTGACCGTTTTTTAGCTGTTCTCGAATCTCAGCGCTTCTGCCTTGCGAAAGACGAATCCGGACTCCTGGATATTGAGCATGAAACTTATCAAGGGGCGGTACTAAAAGGTGCTTGATGATGGGGCCGCTTGCGCCGATTCGAAGTTCTCCCGCGGAAAGGCGCTTGAGGGAATGCACTTTATCTTCTCCGGCTTGCAGCAACGAGAATGATTGTTCCACATATCCCAGCAATGCCGCACCTTCGGGTGTCAGCTTCACCCCTTTGGAGAGGCGATCGAACAATTTCACTCCCAAGGAGGCTTCCAATTGCTTAATTGCATAGCTAACCGAAGGTTGAGTAATATGAAGCTCTTGCGCTGCCTTTGTTAAATTCCCCGCTCTGGCCGTGTATAGGAATATGCGATACCATTCCATATGCATATGATATTAATCCTCTCTATGACAAGACTAGTATATTTGAATTTCATTTATTTCACTGCAGAAATTATAATGAAATCACATGATGGATGTCAACGTAACTATGGGAGGCTCATTGCTATGTCTGGAAATTCTTTTGGAAATATATTTAAAATCACTACTTTTGGCGAATCGCATGGAGAGGCTGTCGGGGTAGTCGTTGACGGTGTTACTCCTGGCGTGGAAATAGACGAGCATTACATTCAAGCACAAATGGATCGCAGAAAACCAGGGCAATCTTCCGTTACTACTCCAAGGAAGGAATATGATATTATCCAAATTCTATCTGGCGTATTCGAGGGAAAGACAACGGGAACCCCGCTTTTTATTATGCTTCACAATAAAGACATGAGACCCGAAGCCTATGATGATATCAAATATGCATTCCGTCCCGGACACGCTGATTTTACTTACTTAAAGAAGTACGGCATCCGGGATCACCGGGGCAGCGGGCGAGCTTCCGGCCGAGAGACGGCCGGAAGGGTAGCCGCGGGAGCTGTGGCGCGCAAATTGCTCGAACGTCGAGGGGTGTCTGTCGTGGCCTACACCAAGGAAATCGGCGGTATCAAATGCGATGCATTTATTGAACGTGAGATTGAACAAAACGCGGTCAGAGCATGCGATCCGGCGGCCGCTCGCAAAATGATCGAGAAAATTCATCATTTGGCCTCCGTTGGCGATAGCTGCGGCGGGATTGTGGAGTGTAGAATTAGAGGGGTGAATCCCGGTATAGGCGAGCCAGCGTTCGATAAATTAGACGCGGAGCTTGCTAAAGCAATGCTATCCATCGGAGCAGTTAAAGGCATAGAGTTCGGCGCCGGTTTTTCAGCCGCAGAAATGCTGGGGAGCGAGCATAACGACCAGATGGACTCCTCCGGTTTTTTGAGCAATCATTCGGGCGGGATTATTGGAGGAATAAGCACGGGCAATGAAATTATTTTTAGAGTCGCCGTGAAACCCACTTCTTCGATCTCTCTTCCCCAAAAAACGATGAATGTGCATGGCGAAGAACAATTGATCGTGACAGAGGGCAGACATGACCCCTGCATATGTCCAAGAATCGTACCTGTTGTGGAAGCAATGGCTTGTCTTGTCGTTGAAGATCAATATAAGCGTCAAGCTGCTTTGATTCATGCATGACAGGATTTATTCCGGAAACTGAACTTGTAATTGTGCAGCAGTAGTCCATACATGCCATCCAGTCAAATGCTGGGTGGCATTTTTGCCGTGACCTTATAAGGTTGATACAGCTCTCAGGCGATGCCACGTCATCCTGTGCATCAAGTCACTGTGAAGATGGAGGGAATGTTGCAAATTGTAAGGGGGATATAATATGGAATTGTACATAGACAATCACCCAATTCAATACACAGTGAATAAGATATCTTAGAGTATATTTAAATTGGAGGAATAAGTGATGACTATGTGCAGACATGTATACCCTTATTACGGCGTGAGTCCATCAACAGAACCATATTTATATCCGAGCACCGAACAGATAACTGAAACAGAATCCCGTGTTGCCAGCCTGCCTGTTTTATCATTTAGTGTCGTTGCTAATGGTTATAGAGGTCTTTTGCAAATTCTAAATATTGGAAATGACGGGACTGTTACCGGAACTATATTTGGAGAACCGCTTATTGGTTTTTGGGACGAAAATTCACTTAAGCTCACATTTCAAAGATTGACTACAAGCAGTCCGACTCCCCAAAACCCTTATCAAGTTCTCAATGCTACTGCAATCCAAATCTATACGGGTTACCTGTTTACGGATGTTACAAATCAATCGCTTTACACGCTGGCAGGGTCGTTTGAGGCTTTTCATGGTACTGGAGGCACGGCGTCAAAAACCGTGTTCGGATGGTTTGCTCAAGCCCTACGATCGTAACAGACTTCCAGCACATAGGCCAGAAGTCCCATCAAGCAGAAAGCTCCTCCACCGAGACCAGCTCGGGTGAGGAGCTTCCTATCGTTTCTTGGATCAGTCTTCCTGGTATACGCGATGGCGCACGATATCGCCGGGATGCAAAACAAGCAGAGGTCCCCACGATGGATTCTGATCATGCATCGATTTTAACAGAAGTATCATCCGCTGAAAAATCATGTCGATTTCCGCATGCTGCACCAAGGCGCCCGTCACGGCGGCCGCGACCACGTGAGCTGCGTAGAATCCAGACCGCATATGTTCAGGCAGCGGACCCGCGGTGCTCAACAAAGCTCGTAATTGTGCAGTAAGGGACTCGTCCCGATTTCTCCAATTCTGAATTTGGTCCAAACTGTGATTTTCCAGCGTATGCAGCTTCGTCGTCATGATGGCGGCGGCCACGATCTTTGCAGACAGCTTGGCTTCCTCAGCGCCGACAACTTTTCCTTCCAGACGGATGTGGGTCAGATCTTTGTCCGTTTCTGTCTCGATGAGCTGCTCCCAGATATTAGCCTGGTCGAATTGCAGGATACCTACGGCATAGGCGGCTAAATATCCTCTCAAAATGTCAGCTGGATGGACGTCAGTCTCCGAACCGATATTTTTGAGCGCGGGAATTCCCGAAGTGGCCGCCCGGATTCCACGGAAATAACCAATCAAACCGATCCCTGCCGCAGGTCCCAGATTGAGTACCCCTAGGACGTCTGATGCCGTCTCGTCTATACGATGAGCCCAATATTCAGCCAAATCATCTCCGAGATTGTTCGCAAGAAGAGCCGCTCGTACCGTATCCGCTAATTCTTCAAGCAGTCCCGTATCGGCATGCAAAATATCATGCCCGCCCGTTTCGTGGCCCAAGCTGGACCAGGCCAGCAGGCCCCGTTGGGCATGAGCGGGAGGAAGACTTACGATACCCGTTTTCAAGCCTATCTGGGCTGTTCCGTCAATCGGGATGGTATACGGACCGAATTCCGGCTTCCCCCACTTAACGAGCGGCGGTATCATGCTCAAGTCTGGACGTTTCACTCTCGCTCTGTCTTCAGCGCTTAAAAAACCGTCGTACAGATCGCTCACCATCTCCTGAAAAGCTTCAGTGGCATCCGCATTGTAGCCTTCACCGTTCTGCAGTATGGTTTGTGCGACATCGAACAGCAGAAAGGCTGGTCCTTCGCGACGGGGATCGTGAATTAAAATATCGGTGAACCCTTCTGGACCCAGTTGATCCAACGCTCTAAGGAATGGTTCGACGACTGCGTCCCGGTACAGAACAGGCAGCTTTCTGCGTACTGCTTCCAATCTGCCGCGCAGTTGGTGGTAATCCGTCGGGTCAGGCGGGCCGGGAATATTGGAAACGACGGCCTTTCTGACATCTTCAACACATTGCGGAAGGTTCCTTATATCGGGTTCGAACGTAACTTCTTCGTTCGTGAGCACATCGTTTCGTTCAAGCATCGTACATCCTCCGTTATATAAATTTATTTACATATGTAACTTATCCCACATAAATAAAGTTATCCCTAAAAATAGAATACCAGTACAAATATGTAACAGTGAACAAATAGAGTTGTGCAAATCTCATATCGTCTGCAATGAAACGAATAAAAGTTTTCAGCCGTTTTAGGTCCAAATATGCCGTATTTGTTGTACCTCTCCATCTGCAAATTCAATCAAGAAAACATCAGGATTCGTCAGTTCCATGCACGTCTCGAAACCGAATCGAGCATCGTAACGCTGCAGCAGCAGTGTCATTGTAATCTGGTGGGTAACCAATAGATGCGTTTGTTGTTCACCGCCCCGTAAAAGTTGATCTACCAGCTCGCTAACCCGCTGCTGCACCTCATGATTTGACTCTCCCTGGGGAAATTTCTTTTCCGGGTGTTCGAAATGCACACGTAATTCGGCCAGGATGGCCCCTATATCTTCATTACGGCTGACATTACCCAAATTCAGCTCCTTTAATTTGTCATTGATAGACACCGAAAGCTGTAATTTTTCAGCGATGATGTTCGCCGTTTCACACGCACGACGGTAGGGACTAGAGAGAAGGTTATCTGTACTTACTACACCTTGGCGCTGTAAAAACTCACCTAGCAGCTTCGCCTGTTGAACACCTTCTCGCGTAAGAGGCGTGTCGGGATCATTCAATGTCAGGCCCTGTTGGGCCCTACAATGGCGTATGACATATAGCTTGGTTGACATCAGGTATTTAGCCACTCCTCTATTTGAAATAAGTATCGTGCTAGACCTATTTTAGACTTGGAGCAGTTATTTATTCACGATATAGAGCACTCCGACAAATATCTTGAATGTCGGCTTCGCTGAAAATGTCAGACCAATGCCCATGTTCTTGGTACAAACCATTTTATTACATATAAGATTCTTTTATGGAATTGATAAGTATAACTTTTATATCAGTTGCACAGATTAACCTGAGGAAGAGATTTGAATTCATTAATTGTATGGAGGTGTCGATTTGCAAACGGGCTGATTTATTAGCTCTTTCATCTATCCCTCTCATCATGACGTTAGGCAACTCCATGTTAATTCCTGTCCTTCCTGAGATACGGAGGCAATTACATTCCCATCGTGCTGCCTCTGGTCGGTGATATGTTCGACAATGAGAAAGACGTCAGCAGCGGACTTGGCATGATTGAGACGGCCAATACTTCTGGCAAAGTATTAAGTCCTATATTGGGATCCGCGTTGGTTGCTATTGTCTGGTATCTTCCATTCTGGTCTATACCAGTGCTCTGCTTCATCTCCATTACATTGGTCCTCTTTTTTGTTAAGAAGCCGCAGAAGCCTGAGAAAAAGCCTGTTCCTATCCGTATATTTCTTCATACAATCCTTCAGTTGTTAAAGGATAATTTCAGATGGCTCATGGCGTTGTTTATGATCGGAGGCATCGGCATGTTTATGCTGTTTGGGCTGCTGTTCTTTTTGTCTGAAACATCATTTTCAAGAAAATAAAAAAGGGACTCTGCTTAGGGGCCAAACTGACGTGGAAAAAGAAACTTGCGTTAAAATAGCGAAAAAGTGATTTTGTTGCCGATGATATTGCGAATTCGAATCCGCGGTTGTTGCGGGTTCGTTTTTGTTATTTTCATTATTATGCATGCCACTTGATTTTGCTTTGCTTTGCGTGTACTATTTACTTACCGGTAGGTAAGTAAAGTTTGATTCATCAGAAAGGGGGATTACATGAGCGCACCTTCGTCAAGAATTGTTGGATTTGACATAGCAAGGGCATTCGCGATGCTTGGCATGATGATTGTGAATTTTAAGACAGTAATGAATGCAGGTGAAAATGGACCCGATTGGCTTATTGCCTTTGCAGGCTTGTTTGAAGGAAGGGCATCTGCTGTATTTGTCGTGTTAGCAGGGGTTGGAATTTCATTAATGACTAGGAAAGCAAGAACCTCTAATAATCCTTTACTCATTCAAGATTATAGACAAAGCATCTGGAAGCGTTCTTTGTTTTTATTCAGTGTAGGAATGCTGCTGTACCTCTTTGGTTGGAGCGGAGACATTTTACATTATTACGGCCTGTATATGCTGATTGCCTCCTTTTTCATCTTGTCCTCGAACAAGACGATCCTTACAGCTTTTCTGGGTTTTCTGTTCACCGCTCAACTTATGCAGATCGCGCTTAATTATTGGCAAGGCTGGAACCCGTTGCTGCCATTTATGGATTACTTAGATTTTTGGACAATCAAAGGATTCCTTCGCAATTTGCTGTACAACGGATATCATCCGCTGTTTCCATGGTTCTGCTTCTTCCTGCTTGGCATGTGGTTGGGGAGACAGAATGTAATGGACCGTGCTTATCGCAAAAAAATCGTATGTTACTCGATAATAACAGCTGTCGTCTTGGAGGCTCTTGCTTTTTATCTCATCAAGGTTTCCAGCTCGGCCATCGGACTCGATGCAGCACAATTTCTGTTTTCAACCAAGACTTATCCGCCTAATCTATTTTATATATTATCCAGTTCAAGCACAGCGGTGGCAGTGATTGTTGTCTGTATCTATTTCGCCGAAAAATTCACCGATCACTGGTTTACCATCACGATGGTCAGGACTGGTCAGCTGGCTCTGACGCATTATATAAGCCATGTATTTATAGGGATAGGTCTATTGGCACTCCTAGGAAAGTTAGAAAATCAGACGCTCGCGTTTTCGATCCTTTATTCGCTCGCATTCTTTTCCGCAAGCGCTTTGTTATCGTACATTTGGAGAAGCAGATTTACACGAGGGCCGCTTGAAGCCTTGATGAGAAAAATCTAACGAAACAAAAAGCGGGGGAGTCCCTTAAGTAGAAAAACTACTTTTGAGACCGCCCCTGCGCTTTGCAATTGACATTTTAAACTACGATCTGGCTATCGAGATTAATCTTCACTTTTGAACACATTATGGACGGCTTCAGCCCAAATCTCATTGTAATCGATATTGAATCCCATGAGCATATAATTGCCGATGTTATCAATAACCATCGAGAGTAATTGTGCCTTGGTTGTCAGCTTCTCATTCGTAACGACTCCGAATTGCGCACCTTTCGTTAATAAGTCAACGAACCCGTTCATGAACCCTTCTGTAATGCTGTAAAACGTTTGGCGATATTTTTCATTTCGGATGGAAACCAAGATATACTCGTTAATGACCCGAGAGAAAAAAGCATCATTCTCTTGATCCTGAATCATTTTAAAGCCATCGGACAACAACTTCGCTTGGAAATTATTTTTCGTATATGCTTCAATCGTAAAATACTTTGCAAAATCGATTTCTTTACATATTTCCTCGAACAGAAAATCCACTAGTTCTTCTTTAGAGCTAAAATAATAATAGACGGCCGGTTTGGTAATACCTACTTCCTTGGCAATCATGGCCATACTTGTCTTATCAATCCCATGCTCGGCAAAAAGGGCGTAGGTGGTGTCTACGATTCTTTTGTAAGTCTCCGTATTGTTCACAGACTGGGCTCCTTCTTCTTCTGTTAATACTTACCGGTAAGTAAAGAATACAAAAAATAAAAAACAAACGCAAGTTCAGAGCAGTCCGATGAAGCTGCATGCATTCGAAAATGCAGGCAGTCAGGAAGGGATTGCCGCATCAGGCGACATTCAAATATTCCCTGTGGGAGAGAGGCACTCTTGCCAATGGGGACAACTGTTATCTTTTCTAAAAATGGAAATCGTCCCTTCCTTTATGGAGAAGGTGGCGGATGAGTCCGGATTGGGGAAGCTTTTTATGAGAACGACAGGTCTGACTCCTCTGCAATATTCCAATCAGACAAGATGAAACTAAGGCCGCTTCTCGGAATTTAACCAGGGAACGGCTTTTTTGCAATCCATACATTTGTCGGGGAATTATAGAAACGCCGTTCGCTCTGCAAGCAACGAATGGTTGCTCAGCCTAAGCAAGTTCAACGTCCTTTCTCCAATCGTAAGTTTGTTCCATTATGGTATAATTGCTACATATAAACAGCACTATGAATATTGAAAAGAGGAGCTGGTTATCATGAATTTTCGCCGCCTTGGCAATAGCGGGTTGAAAGTGTCTGCATTAGGATTAGGGACGAACGCATTCGGGAAACGTTCCGACAAACAGACCTCGATCCGAATTATACATAAGGCTTTGGATCACGGGATCAATTTTATAGACACGGCCAATATTTATGCGAATTCCGAATCAGAGCGAATTATCGGACAGGCATTGGAAGGAAGACGTCATAACGTGGTGTTGGCGACAAAAGCCGGGTTAGTTCGCGGGGAAGGTCCGAATGATCGCGGGTCGTCGCGCTGCCACTTGCAGCAAGAGCTGGACAACAGTCTGATGCGGTTGAAGACGGATTATGTCGATCTCTATCAAATCCACACGTTCGATCCCCATACACCGCTGGAAGAAACGTTAAGAACATTGGACGACATGGTTCGTTCGGGAAAAATACGATACATCGGGGCGTCGAATTATGCCGCGTGGGAGTTGATGAAGGCTGTAGGTATTAGTGAGCACCTTGGATTGAACCGCTATGTGTCCATTCAGACAAGCTACTCTCTCGCCGATCGGACTTCAGAGCAAGAGCTCGTCCCTCTATGTCAGGATCAGGGGATTGGCATCATCCCGTATTTTCCGCTGGCCGGTGGTATTTTGAGCGGGAAATACAGTTCTACGGAAGCGGTACCGGAAGGTTCGCGGGCGGAAACCGATCCTAATTTTAGTAAGTTCCTTAATGATGACCGCATTGCTCTGAGCAGAAATATTAGCAGTGTTGCTCACGACTTAGGCTGCACTCCCGGTGCGCTTTCCCTGTCTTGGCTCATTCACAGACCTTCCGTGTCAACCGTTATCGTTGGTGCTACAAAGGTTGAACAACTAGAGGAGAATCTGCACAGCATCTCGATAAAGCTGGATGCGAATCAACTGGAAGAGCTGGATCAAATCAGTTATCCTTTCCGCTATGGAGAGCCGTTCGCTGTTTACCGATTGCCGGAGTGAAAGATTTAGCCTAATTCGATAAAATGAATAGCACCGCGGGTTCATCTCGTCTCTTCATGAGGCGAGATTTTTTATTCACCCTGGAGGCCCATCAATTATGCTCTATGGGTAGAAAAGGGAGAAATACGCATAATGTACATTTTTATTGCATATTCATTGCATATATTCATGAACGTGCATAAGTGAAGGCTAAAGAGAGCCTCGGGGGATATATTACCATTTAATCAGCCTTGCGAAATGATAGTCTGTTCTCTATAATGTAGTATAAAACTTTATAGCTGGATGAAGTTTACGGGAGACAGGCAGCAGTCTGGCCGAAGGGGTAAAGCTCTCAGGCGCTTGAATTATCGAATGAAGAATTCGAATGCAATGCAAGCAGGACCGTAGATGGACAGGACTCTGGAGAGACTCCGTCATGGAGCACCGAAGGGGCAATACGGGTGATTTCACACGTTAAAACTCTCAGGTAAAAGGACAGGGATTGCAGAAGTGCAGGCATCGTTTTGCGTTGGAATTGTGACTAATCTCACTTATTCTCGTATTTGCTATTCTGCAAAAATGTCCCCGGAGTCAAATCAACCGATTTGGCTCTTTTTCATGTCGTTCGGCAATAAATAAAGATCATGAGGGGAATTTCTATGCACATGATAGAACAATGGTTAGGCAGCGTGAATCGTTTTGTATGGGGGCCGCCGCTTCTTATTTTGTTGGTAGGAACGGGAATTATATTTACATTCCGCCTTGGATTGCTGCAGGTGATTCGTCTGCCTCTTGCCCTAAAGCTCGTGTTCAAAGCTAAAAATGAAGGCGAAGGTGACGTAACCAGCTTTGGTGCGCTGGCTACCGCTTTGGCGGCAACGATCGGTACGGGCAACATTGTCGGGGTAGCTACTGCGATTAAAATAGGTGGACCTGGTGCGTTATTTTGGATGTGGATGGCGGCGTTCTTTGGAATGGCAACCAAGTATGCAGAAGGACTATTGGCCGTAAAATTTCGGAAGATTGACGATAATGGACAGATATCGGGCGGCCCTATGTATTACATTGAAAAAGGTTTGGGCATTAAATTTAAACCGCTTGCCGTTTTCTTCGCCGTGAGCGGAGTATTGGTTGCACTGTTTGGAGTGGGCACCTTCCCGCAAATCAATGCAATCGTGTCTTCCGCGCAGTCAAGCTTGGGCATCCCCGTAGTTGTTACGGCGGGTGTTGTGACTCTTTTGACAGCATTGGTGACAATTGGGGGGCTCAAGAGCATCTCGCATGTAACGACCAAAGTCGTACCTGTGATGGCCATTATTTATTTGATAGCGAGCAGCATTGTCCTTATTGTTTTTGCGGATCAGATTCCTCATGCGCTGTCGCTCATATTACATGGCGCCTTTAACGCGACAGCAGCAGGGGGCGGATTCCTCGGCGCAACGGTCATGATGGCGATTCGGAATGGTATCGCAAGAGGTGTATTTTCCAATGAATCTGGTCTGGGCAGCGCTCCGATTGCGGCAGCTGCGGCAAAGGTGAAGTGGCCTGCGGAGCAAGGGCTTGTATCCATGACGGGCACATTTTTCGATACGATTATTATTTGTTCTCTGACGGGATTGACATTGATTATAACCGGGGTTTGGAACGGCTCGACTGATGGGGCAGAGATGACCCAAGCGGCGTTTGATGCAGCTATGCCGTATGGATCCATCATTTTGATGTTTTGCCTTATACTGTTCGCTTTTACCACGATTCTAGGCTGGAATTATTACGGCGAACGTTGCATGGAATATTTATTTGGAGTCAAATCCATTCTGCCTTACCGCATCGTGTTCATCGTCCTGATCGGTCTGGGCGCGTTCATCAAGCTTGAGCTGATTTGGCAGCTCTCGGACATTGTGAATGGCTTAATGGCTCTGCCGAACCTCGTCGCGCTGCTAGGTCTATCCGGTGTGGTTGTGACGGAAACTCGTCTTTATCTGAAGCATATGAAAACACATAAAAAGTGAGAGGATAAAAGGTTGGAGCTGCTTCTTTTGTTGTTCAATCTGTTATCAAGAGTGGTACCGTGAGTTCATCTCGTCTCTTAGGGAGACGAGATTTTTTTATGTAAATCAAGGCAACTTGTTAATTCTGTGCTGTGAACATTGGACAGATGGAACCAAGCATGAGAAAATAAGAACCTGACATTGAGAATCATTCTTACTCATATCGAAAAATCATTATGTTTAGATTTAGATGAAGCTGGAGGAAAGAGAAGTGGACGAAGGGAAACATCATATTTTTTTACATAAAGCATTGCTTCAAATCAAACAAATCGAATGCATAGCAGTCGATGCTACGTCGGGCTGGGAGAGACATGAGCTTGCTTCTCATACCTTATTGTTCGTGACGGAGGGTCACGGAAAATTATACATGAACGATGAACTTCAACCGATAGATCTATCACGGAAATCCGTTTATTTGTTGCCTGCTGGCTTCGCACTTGCAGCTGAGAGCGACCCGACTCAATGTCTGAGTCTGTGCAGAATTGCGTTTGACATGTTTCGCGTTACGGAATGGACCGAGCTGAGAAGAGTGTATGAGAAGGAGTCAACGCTTCCCGAACATGGGGAAATACGGGTCAAGCAGTACCAACGCGTTCGGCATCTGATTCAATTATTGACTAGGGGCAGAGCTTCTCTAAACGAAATGGAAGATTCACGCAAGCAATTGTACTTGCATGAGCTGCTGTGCGTACTATTGGATAACAAAGCGGCGCCTATTTCCGAGCGCACCGAAAAATCGCTAGAAGGCACGATTCAGTACATGCAGCAGACTTATCATACGGATATCACCCTAGGGAAGCTGGCGGACATGGCGGGTATGCACCCCTCGTACTATTCCCAGCTTTTTAAACAAAAACTGAAGAAAAGCCCAATCGAGTATTTGACCGATTTGCGTATGAACCAGGCAAAGGTGCACTTGCTGGTATCGCGTGAGAAAATTCGTGACATCGCCCGTGATGTTGGATATAAAGATGAGTTTTATTTCAGCAGGAGGTTCAAAGTGTACAATGGCATAGCGCCAACCGTGTACATTAAGAAACATCATAGCAATATCGTATCTCTTTCGCATCCTTATACAGATCATTTATTAACGCTAGGCGTAAAGCCATTCGCAACACACATCGATAAGGAATCGCCATCCATGACCAAGCCGGTCTATGATCGGGTATGGGAAGACTTCAGGCAAACTTTATTGAAGCAAAAGCCTGATTTGATTTTATGCAAGGACCACATTTCGCTGCAAATGAGAAAGTATATAGGTGACATTGCACCGGTTGTGACGATTCCCTGGACGCGATTGGACTTGTTCGGACATTTGCATGAAATAGCCCGGCTTGTGGGCAAAGAACAGGCAGCTCGAGAGTGGATTGAACGCCACGAACAGAGAGCGGAACGCGAGCAAAAAAAAGTAAAAGCGGTTATCGGCGATGGAACGGTCGGGCTGCTCACGCTTGTCGATAACGAAGTGAAGCTTTACGGCGCACGCAACATCGGGCATGTGTTTTATCGTTCCTTGCAATTAACACCTCCAGAGCGGATACGAAAAGAAATGGATAAGCATACGCCTGGTACGGTCTTCAATTGGACGTCTGCAACCACAAAAAATCTATCTGATTACGAAACCGATCATCTTTTCATCGTGGTCAAGACGGAAGGAGAGGCAAAAAGCAGATTAAAAGAATGGCAAGCGAGCGAGGGCTGGAGCCAGCATCCGGCGGTCAAGCATAATCGGGTATATGTGTTGGATTGGGACAAATGGATGGTATATGCTCCACGTTCTATCGATCAGCAGTTGGACGAAGCGGTGACGCTGCTCACGGCATTAAGGTGAAGATAATCCAAATTCAAATCTAAAGATATGACATGGATTTTTCAGAGGAATGTTGTCATAATAATGATTATCATTATCATCATACATAATAATTCAACTCAAAGGGGTTTTTTCGAAATGTTTACACGCCATCGGACCATGATGTTTACTTTCATATGTTGTTTGCTAGTAATGGTTGTTACGGCTTGCAGCGGGGCAGCGTCGACGAATACACAAGGCGGAACGGAGCAAGCAACACTGTCTCAAGCTGATGCCATCGATAATAAGCAGGATGCCAAAGCAGCAGGATCAGACAAACGGATTGCGGTGCTATCCATTCCTTTTACGAGCGATTTGCTTGCTTTGGGAATTACTCCTGTAGGTGCTGTCACCCAAAAAGGAAAAGAGTTTCTCCCTCATGTAGCTGATCTCTTGAACAACACACAAAATTTAGGCAATTCTCAAGATCCCAACCTTGAAGCGATCGTGAGCATTGAACCAGACCTTATTATTGCACAGGAGGAGCTTATACAGGGGAAAAAGGAGGAACTTGAGAAAATTGCTCCAACGATTGTGCTTAATTTTAGAAATTCGACCTGGCAAGATCAATTGTCGCAGCTCGGCAAGGCGACAGGACGGGAAAAAGAAGCTGACGCGTTTATTTCCAACTATAATCAAGAAGCCGCCAGTGCGAAAGAAAAGGTTAAGCAAGCTCTTGGAGATGAAACCGTAATGGTTCTGCGCGTGCTCAAAAAAGAATTCAGAGTATACGGGCTAGACCGTAATTACGGCTCGTTGCTTTACGAAGACTTGGGGATTAAACCTGCCAAAGGATTGGAAAACATGGGACAAGGAAAGGAAGGACCGCAAGCCATATCCAGAGAACTGCTGCCGGATTTCGATCCTGATCATATCTTGCTTGAGGTTTCCGCTGACGCTGCCGCACAGCAGCTGTTCAAAGAGTTGGAGGAGAGTGCTATCTGGAAAAATATGAAGGCCGTCAAAAATGGCAATGTGCATGCGATTGAACAACAGCCATGGTTGGATTATTCGGCGATAGGCCAGCTTAAATCTTTGGAAGAAGCGGTAAAGCTATTTACCCAAAAATAAGAGACGGGAATCTCAGTAAAACAAGCGCCATCCATATGCGGATGGCGCTTGTTGATTGTAATACACTTCTGTTACACTCCCTGATAATGTATCCAGTGTCCTAGCCGAAAAGGCATACCCGTAATTTGTATCGTAGATTGTTTTGCGTTTTGCAAATGTGCTTCAGCGTAATCCTGCCACAGTATAATGTTTTCGATTACGGGTTTGAAAGAAGCAGGGGCGGCATCCCTCATGACAAATAAACCGGAATGCACGTTGCGATCCAACTGTTCGGCATTTTGAATGCAGGCAACCAATGTTTCAACAATGGAAGGTGCACTTTCACCATTCAGCAATCTTTGGGCGGAACCGGTTGCCGTCACCCGATGATAAGATGCCGGGACGAGACTTGCATGCATTTCTGCATTTCCTTGTAAATCTGTCGTCTCGGGGATATGAAATAACTCCGAGCTAATGGAACAAACCATCTGTTCACTATACAGACTATTGTATAATTCGGTTACAACAGGCTGCCACATTTCGTTTTGCCTCAATAACAACACCTACTTGACATTTTTGGGCTGATCTCCTGCTTCATCTTATGTCGTATCTAACGATTTGCTACATTAATCACTTGAAATTGATTGAAACGCAAGTATGGTTGCACAACGGCACAAACATCGTACATTCCCTACACTTAATATAGTTTTTTGTATAGAATAACAAATTTGGGTTTACTCTATATCTCGTATTGTTCGACTGCAAGAGTGAATGAAAGGACGGTTAGCCGTTATGTCTATAATTGGCGATGTAAAACAAATATGCGACCGATTAGAAAATGGTGGATGGAAGGATTTGTTTCTCAAGCACGGTATGGATATCTCCTCGCCCGATCTAAGAGGGGAGCTGCTAAGAGAACTGCCGAATATCGATAGAACTATTCCCGGGTTCGAAGATTTTGCATTCGAAGGCATAAGAGGTATCGAACCAGGAATACCCGCAAGAAGTCTTTTCTATCATGCACTCGCTTCATCTAATGTCGTGGACGGTTTGACTATCTTCCCTACATTAGCGGATCTTGAAACAGTGGAAAATCTGGTGTTTGGCATACAGCCCCCTTCATTGAACGAGATACGGCTTCGAGGGCAGAATCATTCGTTGGCGCTGGTCGTTTTTGCTGCTGAATATCGTCCTGCCTCGGAAACTGTTCATGAGAAACACGCGGATATGTGCTTTTCTCGTACAGGAGTGGCTCGAATCGGAACGTTGAAAGCAAAATATGATGATTCAATCCGGGGATTTCTTCCATTCGTCGATGAAGAACCGCACTCTATTCGAGTATTGCCGGCACGATACTCCTTGTATATCGCTGCCGAACGCAAAGGCGAGGCAAGCACGTTCGGACCGATGCGGTTTCAGCCAGAAGACAGCGAGCATACATTCTGGGTTCCTATTCATAAATTGTTCGACGGAACAGAATGCATTCGTGATTACGATCTCAATGTGGACTTTAAGGCGCACCATGTCAATGAAAAGCTGCGGCGCATCCATCTCGAGTTGGGGAAAAGATACAATACAGGGTGGTCCGCTCCAGAAATAAACGAGCCGCCATTTATTTTTCACGAAGATATAGCCGATTGGTCACATGAGCCAGCGCATGGTAAAGGAATGCTTGTTCCTGCCGTTCATGCCGCATTGGTCGAAGAGGCAAAGTATAAGGGCAATACACTCACTTTCATAGTACCGCAAGGCCATGAAAAGTTCTCCACCAGTCTTGAAATTTCTCCAGAAAACGGACGATGGCGACAAGCTCCGGAATATGTTCACATTCGCCATCGATTAGAGCAGGACGGTACAATTACTAACCTCAATGATAAACATGATCTTGCCCAAATCATAGACGAGGGTGGATACAGAGCGGTGCATTATATTGATTATACAGCGGACGGATGTATCGAAGCTGCATGTCCCGAACTGGCTTTCGAATTTCCTAGATCGGAGGCGGCTTACTCTTTGGTTACGGCGCCTGATTTCTTCCCAAGCTGCGAGCAGGGTGAACTGACAAAATGGTGGATACAGTCCGTGCCGAATGAGCTTCAAGACGAACTGTGGGAAACGCCTCCATATCCGTTGTCCGATCAACGAATAGCTGCCAACCTTGAATTCAAGACTCCTGACAGGCAAGGTGGAAGAACCATATTTTCGAAAGACGACAAGACGATGACGGCCATCGTCTCGCTTTTTTATAACTCTCCCGTGCAGCGTTCGACTCATCTTAGTGATTCGAAAACAACTCGTCACTCTTACTTACCTGATGCAGCATCAGGTATCATCGCTCCGGGCTGGGATGTAAGTCGCGATCGTGCAAATGATGGAACAGAGTTTCTGTCCTCTTATGGACTTGGAAGTCCGTTTCCCGAAGATTCCAAGTTATGCGCAGCGTTGAGTACGTTCTGGCCCGCAGTTTCACCCGACGCAGCACGCACATTTGAACCATCTTGGCCGACTGTCAGTCCATTGACGGATGAGGAAATCGGACAAAAAGGAAACCTGCCGTGGGACGGCGTTCCAGGGCCAAAGCAAATACCCGAGAGTAAATTGGTCGATTACCATTCGCTGGCTTATTCGGACTATGTCGATCATGCGTTGGATAATAAATTTACGATGGCGCTCACTGGACGGATAGATGCGTCGGAATATAAGGCAAGAGTTCTATCGATGGCTTATGCATACCGAGCACTTGATATAACGAATACGGAAAAACGATTATGGAGCGTGCTTTCTTTCCAGAAAGTCGCGTCAAACGATGAAGAGCTGCAAACTGCCATCGAGCAATCCCGACATCATCTAGGAGGTACCATTTATCGCTTCGTTATATATCGAAGAGGGAGTGACAATATTGCTCATCCTGATGATTTTCGTAAAATTCGAATCGAGATGCAGGAAGAAGCAACATTATTCGTAAACGGTATCGATGTTCTGCTAAAGCGAAACAATGGCAATTGGACGCACGTTAGGCCACATGAATAGAGTCGATGTCGCTATTATTGGCGGCGGCCCGGCGGGGGCGGCGACGGCAATCTTTTGCGCCGAATCGGGATTAAGCGTCGCGATAATCGAGAGTGCTTCGTTTCCGCGTGATCGGCCTGGAGAATCTCTTCATCCCGGGATTGAACCACTTTTGAAACGGCTTGGTGTAGACGGAAAAATTCGTGAAGCGAATTTTGTCCGGCATGAAGGGCATTGGACAAAATGGGATGCGGATTGGTGTTTCGTCCCATTCGGAGCGGACGATACCGGGCCATGGCGCGGCTTCCAAGCTTGGCGAGCCGACTTCGATGCTATTATGATTCAAAGGGCCGCTGAATTGGGAGTTCAAATGTATCAACCTTGCCGTGCCATTCGTCCTATCGTAGAACGGAAACGTGTGTCTGGACTCGTGACTTCTGAAGGAGAATTAAGGTCGTCCTGGGTTGTTGATGCTGCCGGGGGTCATCATTGGCTTGCACGGAAATTGGGACTGCCAATTAAGAAATATTCACCTCGGCTAATCGTCAGGTACGGGTATGTAACAGGGCAATGCCCTACTCGCGATCACGCACCAGTCATGGAGTCAGACAGTAGAGGGTGGACTTGGACCGCCAAGGTGCGTCCGAATGTATACCAATGGACACGGCTTGACTTGGTTCAAGACTGTGCAAGCGAACAAGTCGCTATCCCTAAGGAATATGAAGGCATGAGTGTCTTGGGACGGATTAAAGGAGTGGATGTAACATGGAGAAAGGTGAAAAAGCCTGCCGGGCCCGGGTATTGGCTCGTCGGTGATGCAGCTTTCATACTTGATCCTGCCTCTTCGCACGGTGTCTTGAAGGCCATCATGTCCGGCATGATGACTGCTCATCATATTACAGGGATTGCTACAGGCTCTTTTGATGAAAAAACGGCCTTTCGTGCATACCAGCACTGGTTGGGGGATTGGTTTCATCACGACAGAGATCGACTGGAGGAGTTCTATCGGTTGCTGCCATGCTATTCTAATTGAAAAGAACTGAATGATAGCGATAGGACTAGGGAATTTGGAAAGAGAAAACGAACCATCGCTAAATCATGGAAAATCAGTTGCTTCTATACATATTCCAACTATGTATTGGTGATCCTAAGAATAAATTCAAAATAAGAAAGGAAGCAGGATCTAATGATTCGAGAAGTTGACAAAAGGAACTACAGTTATAACAACAACGATAACGAACGAGTTCGTCTAATTAACGGATTTGCCGAAGCTATTTCTGAAAACATACCAGACACAACCAGTATTAATATATCCAACATAAACCCTATAACTGGTAGTCCGGCTATGGTCACTATCAATAATAATGAAGAATCTGATGGTAGATCTTTTATTACTAGAGCTATTGATTATATGCAACATACTTCAGCGGTTTTAAGTTTCTCTCCGGAAACAGGAGTAGCAACAGAAGCGGAATTTGTTCCGGATCCGAATGTCATAACAACAAGTGCAGGAGTATCAATCGTACATTTACACCAACATTACCGCGGGATCCCTATATTTCAAATGTCGAGAACCGTACGTTTTTCTGGAAATGGTACGGTTGAAGACATCGTGGGCGATAATGTCATTTTTAATGAAGAAATAAATGTGATGCCTGAAATAGATGTTAACTCAGCGATAAAAAAGGCTAATGAGTATATGAACTTACATCATCAGGTGGATGAGGACGCGAAAGACGGCTGGGGGCAACCCATTCATCATACGGATTTAAACACTTCCAGTTATGAACCGAAAATTTTGGTAACTTTTCCTACTGTTGCACGTTATACGGTACTTGATCAAGGTGAATTCGGAGATTATATCCCCGCCAATCTCGTCATATTTCACCAAAACCCAAACTCAAGGCTAGCTTGGCGTTTTATTATTTCCCTTAAGGAAATGGTTGCACAGTATGAAGTAATTGTTGCAGCTGATAATGAACAACCTGGCGAAATTCTTTATTTTAAGCAGATTAGCCGCCACATAAAAGCAAAAGGAAATATATATGAAACAAACCCTGGGGATGGCAGAACTATGGTCCCTTTTCCGAGACCGTTAATGGACTACCCAGTAAAACCTGTTACGGAATTACCAAGTGATTTCCCCAAGGATTGGGTTAATGAAACAGAGACTATCGGAAATAGCACTGAGGCTGTATTTTGCGATTCAAATTCTTCAACCTTACAAGTTTGCTCTCCGGCAACACACCTAAATGGCAATGTCGTAAACGGGATGGTGACATTTGACCCTTCTGATGCAACAGGTAATGATCAGAAAATCTTAAATATTTTCTATTTTTGCAACTACATGCATGATTTCTTTTACATGCTTGGCTTTGATGAGAAGGCAGGAAATTTTCAAAAAATCAATTCCTCAGGTATAGGAAACGCAGGAGATAGTGTTAGAGCCCGCGCGTATAGTGGGCCTGTATTTGGCACAGCCAATATGAGCACTCCTGTAGATGGCCAAAGCCCAATCATGAGAATGGGTATAGTTGCTTCGAACAATCGACATACTGCTTTTGATGCCGATGTAGTGTTCCATGAATTTACTCACGGAGTAACAAATAGGCTGGCTGGAGGGCCCCTCGATTTTGGGTCGTTGGAACAACCACAATGCAATGGGATGGGTGAGGGCTGGAGTGATTACTTTGCACTTACAATTCAAAATTATAGCAGAAATGTAGAAAAAGTTGTGACGGGTGCCTGGGTTTCGGGAAATCCGAACGGAATTCGTCATTTTAAATACGATGATAATTTCCCTGACCATTTTGGAAAGCTTGGAACTGGGCGGTATCGCGAGGGGAACGAACACGAAATCGGGGAAATATGGTGTGCAATACTCATGTATATGAACCGTAGATTTGTTGAAAAGTTTAGCAAGGATAAAGGTTATAATTTAGCATGGAGAATCGTCGTCGATGGATTAAAACGCTCTCGCTCAAATCCAAGTTTTCTTGATGCGCGGAGCGACATACTAAAAGCTTTGGAGGACCTGAAGAATGCAGGAAAAATAAGTGCAGAAGACTATAGTGCAGCACGTCATAGCGCCTGGAAAACTTTTTCAAAGTTTGGCATGGGACCCAATGCACGCAGCGCTGGAGCTTCTCTTGTTGGCATTGTTGCAGACTTTGAACTGCCAGAAGACTTGCATTGAAGGAAGAACTCTCGTCTGCGGCAGTGCTTATCATGCTAACCTGAAGATTCGACCGGAAAGGCCTCGCTCGGTTCCTTTTCGGTCGGGTTCCAGGTCTGCTTGTTGGACAAAAATAAATCGATTGTTGCAAATTTCCCTTCAATAGCACTCTTGCACGCTGCATCCCCTAATAAAGGAATCTCCATAAATAAAAAGTGGCATAGGACTCCCAATTTGTCCATGTTGAAGATAGCTGCAAGATCTCTTCTTTGGTTGGTTTCTGTTCGGTGCCCATAAGATGTTTGATTGCATTGTGCAGACCGACATCATCAATGGGAAACGCAGAAGGAATTCTCAGACAGCGCATCAGAACATAGTTAGCTGTCCACGGTCCGATTCCCCGGATACTTACTAGCATCTTTTCCGCTTTTTTATAGTCCCCTGTGGCCAGCAATCGTTTTTTGGTCAGTTTCCCTTCGGCGATCAGTTGGGCTACCCCAATGAGATATTCGCTTTTCTTGGTTGTCATTTGCAATACAGCCAAATCGCTAACCGCCAATGCCGCGATTTCATGAGGGGAGGGGAAGATCCAATATTGCTCTCCATCCAGCTCCACGCTGCGGCCGAAGTTTTCTACGAGACGCCTTTTTAAGGTATAAGCAAAGGCAAGGTTAATTTGCTGTCCGATGATTCCCCAACATAATGCCTCGAATAGATCGGGAATTCCGACATTGCGCAGTCCATAAAACTCACTGACCGCTCTGTGCAGCAATAAATCATTTTTGGCCAAATCATAAAACGGGCGCAAATCGGTCTCCAAATCAAACCACTCGCTTACATAGCCCGCCACCGCGGCACGAACCTCTTGGCGAGAAGGCGTTGTATTCCCCAAAAAACGGATGGTAATCACGTTTTCATGTTCCGCGCTAATTTCAATGATTGGCGTTTCCTGACCGATCGGGACAGCTTTGTAGATCCTATGATCCTTAATATGAAACAAGCATTCATTAGGGGCGTTAGACAGGTATTTCATATTTTCGGAAAAGCTGAATTCTTTCGGCACAGATAATTTTAATTGTTGCCCGTTATCTTCCCAGGAGCCTTGCGGAAGACTGGGCACGTCTATTAAATATGGGTCATCCCACTGCGGATTTATCGTATTCCTTTTCATAAAAATCCTCCCATTCATATTAATAACATTACACTCTTAGTTGTAACACAAAATGATTTTATGCAATTTTGATATCTTGCTTTTATATTCTTAGAAGCGTACATACGGCCATCATTGGGGTTATACTGTGTGTGGAGGCGAACACGATGAAGAATCAAACAGGGCATGAGCATGAGTATATGCACATCGCAGCTCAAATCGCAAATACTGCAGGTACAGGCGAGGAACGCATAACGGATGAAATGTGGCAAGCCATAACGCGAAACGATGCGTCCTACGATGATAAGTTTTTTTACGCCGTAAAGACCACGGGTATTTTTTGCCGGCCGTCTTGCAAATCCAAGCCTCCTAATATTGAAAATGTACGTATATTTCAAAGCGCCCAGCAGGCCATGTCAGAACATTTTCGCCCCTGCAAACGATGTAAACCGAGCGGACAACGATTGCCTGATGATGACTGGGTGGCTCAAATCACGCAATACATTGACATGAATTACAGTGAAACTTTAACGCTGGAAACACTGGCGGATGTGTGTCATGGCAGTCCCTATCATTTGCATCGCACCTTCAAGCGGATCAAGGGAATAACTCCGGTTGAATATATTCAGCGGACGAGAATTGCGAAGGCCATTGAGTATCTTGCCACTACGGATAAAGCAATCGCGGAGATTGCCCTCCATGCAGGCATCCCCAACACAGCTTATTTTATAACTTTGTTCAAGAAGAGAACGGGGCATACGCCTACAGACTATCGCAAATTAAACTGTAGCAAAATAACCACGGAGGTGCTGGACAATGAAAGCAAAAAATAATGCTGCGATTTATTGGACTTTGCTTGTTCATGAACAATGGCACATGCATATCGCTGCAACATCAAAAGGGCTTTGTTACGTAGGTTCTCAGAATAAGCCATATGAAGAGTTATCCCATTGGGTTAAGAGCCGTTTTCCGAACAGCGTTATGGTGCAGGATGATGAGAAATTACAACCGTATGCGGCTGAATTAATCGAGTATTTCCAAGGGAAGCGCAAGACCTTTTCAGTGACATTTGATTTTTACGGCACTTCGTTTCAATTAGCCGTATGGAACGCGCTGTGCGAAATTCCGTACGGGCAGACCCAGTCCTACTCCGACATTGCGAATCACATCCAAAAACCGGCTGCGGTACGTGCTGTTGGAGCTGCTATTGGCGCCAATCCGGTATTAATTACAGTCCCTTGCCATCGGGTAATCGGTAAAAACGGCGCGCTGACCGGTTATCGGGGCGGTCTGGAAATGAAGACGCAGCTGCTGCAGCTGGAATGTGAAAGCTCGCTCATCGAAGGGAGTCCGCTGCATGCCTAATCGTCTCGCAGAGCGCATTGCTTCTATGGACTGGAATTCGCTGCAGCTCTCGCTGGACGAGAAGGGTTATGCTGCACTTCCACCTCTATTGGACAAAGAGCAGTGTCGTGCAATTATAGATACGTATGATGAGGAATCCAATTTTCGAAGTACAATAGATATGGCCAGATACCGGTTCGGAAGTGGGGAATACAAGTATTATCGAGAGCCTCTTCCCGGGTTGTTGCAACAGCTTCGTGTAAGCTTCTACCTTGAACTCGCCAAAACGGCTAATCGTTGGCTGGAACAGCTCGGGCGTGACGCCATCTATCCGGCCGAGCTGCCAGAATTTCTTGATCAGTGCCGCCAGCAGGAGCAGCTGCGCTCAACACCGTTGATTCTTAAATATGAAGCAGGCGGATACAACTGTCTGCATCAGGATTTGTATGGAGAAGTTTTCTTTCCATTCCAAGTCGTATTTGCATTGAATCAGAGAGAGACGGATTACACTGGCGGGGAATTCCTGCTGATGGAGCAAAGGCCGAGGGCGCAAAGCAGGGGACATGTTATTACACTGGAACAAGGAGCAGGGCTTATCTTCCCGACGAATCATCGTCCTGTTTCCGGCTCGCGCGGGTACTATAGAGCTACGCTTCGACACGGCGTCAGTACGATTACATCGGGTATTAGGTACAGTCTGGGTATCATTTTCCACAATGCAAAATGAGTGTATTCGCAGGGGGATTCGGGTGTGAAGAGTGAATTTTGTTACAAATATCCAAAGACGCTTCTTAATAAAGGAACAGGGTTTCTGTCCGATTATAGCCACTCCCTGAATCCATATACAGGCTGTTCATTTGGTTGTTCATATTGCTATGTGCGTCAAATGCCTGTTTCGATATTCCGTAAGGAGGAATGGGGGACTTGGGTGGACATCAAGCAGGAAGCGGCCAATATTCTGCGCAAAGAGCTTCGCAGAGCGAAGGAAAAAGGGAAGGTGACTATCTTCATGTCATCCAGCACTGACCCATACCAACCCATTGAGCATAAGGAGAAAGTCACCAGATCCTTGTTGGAAGTAATGGTTCAAGATCCACCGGATTTTTTATTTGTGCAGACCCGAAGTCCATTAGTCCGGAGAGATATTGATCTATTACTTCTATTAAAGGATAGAGTGCGAGTGAGCATGACCGTTGAAACAGACCGAGAAGATATACGTAAACATTTTACGCCGGGCGCCCCGCCGATTAGCGCAAGGTTAAAGACGCTGCAGCTTTTGACAGATGCAGGTGTGCCGGTACAAGCAACCATAGCCCCGGTGTTGCCCAGCAGTGAACAGTTTCCGGAAAAATTAAAGAGACTGGTCAGCCGCGTCTGTGTGGATGATTATTTCATGGGAGACGGCAGCGGAGGAAAAAGAACCAAGAATCTAGGTATATATTCAATGTACGAAGGAATTGGTCTGGAAAAATGGTACGATCCTTCCGCATATCGTATTGTATATGAAAGATTGCTAAAGGTGTTTTCCAAAGATCAAGTCTATTTGAGTCAGAAAGGCTTTGCGCCTTAATAAAAATTGTATCACCCTATTCAGGCTGCGTTTTAACACTATCCTATCAGGATGGTGTTTTTCATTTATTACGTAATACAATATCGGCCTCCGTGAAGCTATCTACTGAAAATAATTCTTTTTGGGTACATGAAACTACGAATCGGGTATGGAGCCCTGTTGGTGTCCGCAGTATACTTTTGAAAACAAGCGCTACGCAGCATCATTAATAATCTGGTTGCATGACTGCGGACAAATGGATGGAAGAAGAGCCGGTATTGTGGTCGATAGGCAGAGATCATTTTGGAAGAAAAGAATGGTTCTAAGGTCAAGGAAGAAGGTTCACTTTCGCATGGTTCTTTTTCCACTTGCGAATCTTGGCTCTAAAAGACGTAAATGGTGCAACTGAATTAATATGAATCCATCTAATCATTGGCCAGTTCGGATTATCACCGGTCCATGTATGAACACCTTGTGTATAGAGTTCATCGTCACTTACATTATCAATCCAATCTAACCATTTCTTTTCTAAATCGCGAAATAAATGACGCAATTCAGTTAGAGTGCAATCCGAATAATTTTTGTAAAACGATTGATACAATTCGCCCAACTGATTCCATTTATAATCAGGAGAAGGCATCTGCACCACTTCCCCCTCTTTTTCGTTTTTGTCCCAACTCATAACAAGATTGAGCCAACCTAATTGGTAAGCAATAATTTCTGCTGGTGTTCTATCTACTTCAGGCAGTCTGATGTCTTTTTGACTATCATCAATATCGTTATACTCGCCATCTAATAATAAATATCTTTTGTGAATCTCTTCTTTCAAATCCGTCTTGCTTGCATAAGCATACGTCGCCATACATTCAGCTCCTATCATTCAATTGATTGTATTATGGCATAAATAACATGACAACAGTACGTCATATTTATATTGATTTGACCGAAACACGTGAAGGAAATCAAGCGGGGGTACTCTAAGATAAATAGTATAAAAGAACTATTTTGATGTAATGACATAATAAGTCATTTTTAGCTATTGCTGATATATATTATCATCTGATAGATTTAAAATAGTCTATAGGCAACGTACTAGAGTTTACTAAGTAGATGTAGAGAGGTATTCGAAATATGAAGAAAAAAATCTACACTTTGTTAGGCATTGTCATCATATTTGCTTGTGCTTTCGTTGTTCAAAGGAATATAGCCGATTCCAAAGCTATCCATTTCGATCCACAACAATTAACTGTAATGGAAGCCTTACATGCAGGAATGCTTGAAGCAAAAAAATGGGATTCAGGCGCTGTACCGCTTTATTTGACAAGTGTAGATGATGAGCTTGGAAAAAAAAGCGGGCAGGACGGCAGGAGGAGGAGGTGGAACTTACAAGTCAGTACTCCAGATCATAAACGGGCAGTCGTGTCCATACGCGATGGCATTGTAGAAAAGGTGTATCCCGGAGTCGGCCCTTATATTCCTGAAATGGTCGTCTCAAGTGAAGAAATCAATATTGATAGTCCTCAATTAGTAAAAAAGAGTAAACAAGAACGTAACCTATTGCCTGGTATCGATTGGGCTAATGGCTATCATTTTGTTCTTCAAGTATTAAATGGCCAATCTACAATTACAGTGGTCGGTCTTGATAACTCAACAAAATTACAACAAATCATTTATGACTCTTCTTCAGGAGAGATCATGAATTAATAGATTACATAAGGAGGAATGACTATGAAAAAATCGCTTTTTACAATGTTAATTTCTGTTGTATTAGCTTTTACAACCTCCTCAGCGGCTTTTGCAGATACCACTTATACCAATCAAGACTTTACAGCATATACCGGAGCCTCTGGAGACAATAGTCCTGTATTCGCAAGTGGTAATGGCGCATATATTGGCGGGATTGCTGTTCATCCATCTTCGTGGGGCAGCAGCAATTGGAATAAACCTATATATCGATTTGGAGCAATGATTGTATTGAATAATAATCAACGGATTACGATTCCTGGAGGATACTCTTTAAATACATTCATTGTTGAAGATACGGGCGATCTTAATAATGCCGGAAATCTTACCTATCGATGGATCGATGTTTATTTTGGAAAGTATAGCGCAGCAACACATCAAGCAGCTATCAACTTCGGCAAAAAGAAATTCAGCTACACGGTCATCTCCTGAATCTAGTCTCTGGCCGCCCTTGGGGCGGCCTTTTACTATTAGTTTGTTTCTTGTTCCTGCTGCACAAGCTGCACTCCCGCAGCTTTGTATAGGCCGAGTCCCATGACATTCGTCAATTGCTCAGCCATGTATGCGGGGGTGTATGGCAAGTCATTTTCAAGCCAGGATACAATGATAGCCAGATGCGCGCCGGCAGCATACGTAATGAAGAAATCTTTCGATACTCGATACTGCTCTGTATCCGGCTGTAATGCAGAAATTCCCTCATAGCACGACATTTTAATGACTTCAAGGACACGCCATCCGAATCCCGGTACCCCTTTCAGCATGACTTGATAGGTTTCACGGTTGTTACCGATATGTTCATACATCCGGACAAAGGTGGAGGCGGGGCTATAGCCGAGATGAGAAAGGAGAGGAGACGCATCCGGTGTTTGTATGGAATAAAATGCTGAGTCAAACGGGCGGACACGGCGATTTGCATATGTTGCCCGCACAATTCAATACATATGGAAGGCTTTGCGACGGCGCTCAGGAATGCCGTAAAGCAGCCCGCGAAATGTTCCGCGAAGGTGCTGATTTCATCAAAATTTGCTCATCAGGAGGCGTATTGTCCGAGAAGGACGATCCGCGTTCGCCCCAGTTTACGATAGAGGAAATGGAAGCAATCGTATATGAAGCTCAATCTTTCGGCTCGTACGTAGCCTCTCATGCTCAAAGCACGATAGGTATCAAAAATGCGCTCAAAGCTGGGGTGAAGACGATTGAACACGGCACTCTGCTTGATGATGAAGCCATTGAGATGATGCTTAATCAGGATGCTATTCTCGTTCCTACTCTTGCCATCTCACATTTGATCGTCACTGAAGGGCACCGTTATGGGATACCTGCATTTGGACTCAAGAAAGCGCAACAATATTATGAAGTCCATAAGGAGAATATTGCAAAAGCGTATCAGGCAGGGGTTAAGATTGCAATGGGAAGCGATTTGATGGGCTGCAAGCCTGTCGAACATGGTAAAAATGGGATGGAGCTGGGCTTGCTGGTGGATGAAATCGGCATGAGTCCGATGGAAACCATTATGGCTGCTACCCGCGTCTCCACCGAAGCGATGGCAATGGAGGATGCCGGAGTTATTGCGCAAGGGAAAAAAGCCGATTTGCTAGTTATCGAGGGAGATCCAACAAAGGATATTCATGTGCTATTAAATCCTTGCAATATTGAGATGGTATATGTAGGCGGCAAGCAACTGAAATAGCGATACAGCGATGTTCCGCCAAAATGCTAAAGCTATGGCGGGTTGACATTTATTAAAGGATTTTTTACGATGGAGTATGTGTCCCGTTGCATCCAGCGCGGAAATATCTCAGTCTAATTCTTATTTTACAAAACCGCACCAAATCAACAAGTGCAGCCTAAAACTATTTTTTCATGTTGAAAGTTTTTTATCATATTAGAGCGCCTCTTAGCATAATAATAATTCCGACAGGAATACCGTGTCTCCTGTCGGAATCTATAGGCACTGCAAAATGCTACTTTTTGCTTATAATTTTTTGAATAAACACACCATTAGGATCGTAAACCGTCCCAGCGGCAGTGCATTTTGACTTGTCTTTATTATTCAAAGGACCATACCACTCCCAATAATTTACTTTGTGATACGTGGTAAACAACCTAAATCTGATTTTTTCGTTGGCTGCAATATTTGTTTTGCTTTCCCACTTGACATCACGCTCAACTCCAATTTTGAATCCAATTTTAGCCTCTAATACTTTTATATCAATTCCTAATTGACCTTCGATATACGATGACTTTTTAACTGATTCAGAAATAGTAAAATTATCCGGTCCGTCCACATAGAACTCTTTATATAAGTCAGAACTAGAATAATGACCACTTCCCTTATCTTCCGCTGTTAGCCAATAGACATTGTTAGCAGCTAAAAGGGACGGCGACTGATCACTCGCCTGATCATTTGAATCAAATTGAACGTATTCATATTCAATTCTGTCAGGAACTGTATCCAAGCCTTCTTGGGCTGCAATTTCCTTAAGCTTCTCTTTGTCAGTAATTAGAATTGTACCTTTACCGTCATTCATAATGGTTTGCTGAGTTGCCTGATCGAATGGCAGACGATTCAATTTGGAGTCAACTGGCTCAGGTGTATACGGACTTGCAGATACAGCAGATACGAGCAATAAACACAGCAAAAACAACATTAGTGACATAAATGAAATTTTCTTCACTCAATGCAGCCTCCTAATTAATAATACTTACATTAGGTATTAATAAAAATAAATTTTAAGGAGCTAGAGAAATGAAAAAAGTGTTCTTGGCTATTTATCTGGCCGTGGTTACTTTCATTGGGGTAGTCTATGTTCCTGTTACTGTTGTATGGGGACAGGAAAGAAAATTTGTGTCTGAAAAATATGTCCCATTGTGGGAACTACAAGAAGCAGAGCACACGATTGACAACTATCTACCGGTTTTTGAATTGAATTATTTAAGGCTAGTATATGAATTGTTGATCGCAACATTGATAGTATATACATTATATTTAATTTTCAAAACAGAAAAATCATAAGATCACCTTCCGCTTGGTATAATGTGCCCATCTGAGCCAGTTTGGGTAAATATGTTCCTCGATATCTTCCAAGTATTCGCTGTCCAGTCACACAAAGATGGCATGTGTTATTGGACAGCTTCTGTGTGTTCTTGATTTAACTCCTCTTGTGCTTTGGTTCTGATGCGGCAAAAGCCATTGGTGTGAATACTGCAAACGTCATACTTATACTTAATAATGATGCGATCAATTTCTTCTCAAACAAATCTCCTCCTTTAAATTAAGTAAAGATATCCTTCAAAAATGAAAGCAGACTTTGCATCATGTCTTTATGCAGAGGAAATCACTAATATGTAATGATACACTATCTACTTCTATTGATAATATGAAGAGTATCTTCCTTAGTGATATTATACCATATATGGTTAAAAATAGAAAGATCATGTATTCATAAAATTTTCACTTGATTTCTTATAAATCGTACTTCGATATTATTTCCTTCTCTGAAACTCAAAAAGATAAAGATCTAGCTCTTGACTCAATCTCACAACATCGTCGTCTGTAAAGCTATTTTTTTCATTTGCTGTTTTTATTAATTGCAGTCGGATACTTTCGATTCTTTCAATTAAATAATCATGTTTTACATAACAAAAATAAAATGGTTCTATTGTTGGAACACCCTTTCATATTTTTTCACAGCTTAAATGGTCGGCGCGCCTCTATAAACTATAACTTTGTCTTGATTATACCAGAGGTTGGGTATTTATCGTTTTTATGTAATTAAATGAAACCTTCATTTTGGAATACATTTATAGTAAATCAATAAGGGAGAAGCCATTTGGTTCTCGCTTATCATGTACGCCCAGCATGGGCGTCATCTTTAGGGTGCAAGTCCCAAACGGGGGCTGGCGAGCGCCTACCGTTAGCCAAGGGCTAAGGTGTCCATTGCGAGGTGGAATCTGAAGGAAACCGGAGGCAAATGCACGGGCCAAGGTACACGAACCCAATTTGAGGTAGTGTCAGCCGGTAGACCGGCCTTGGAACTGCAAGTTCCTCGGCTTTAGCTTCCTTTCGAACAAACAGGCAACGATTCGGCGAGCGCCCAGGACGATCTCCCGATTCAAAGAGAAGATCCGGGAACTGACGAACCGTACCCGATCGATTTTGGTGGAAGAGCGCATTTCCCAACTGAATCGCTACCTGATGGGCTGGATAGGGTATTTCCGCATCGATTCGGCGAAAACGCACTGTGAGAGATTCGACCAGTGGCTTCGCCGAAGGCTTCGCATGTGCTTATGGAAACAGTGGAAACGGATACGCACTCGTATTCGTGAGCCTCGGTCGCTCGGAGTGCCCGATTGGGCGGCCTTAATGATGGAAACTCCCGAAGAGGAGCATAGGAAATGTCTCGAAACACAAATAATGCCCTTCCAACTTCCTACTGGGAAGCGAAAGGGCTGAGAAGTTTGCTTTCTCGTTATCTAGAGCTTTGTTAACCCTGTCGGAACCGCCGTATGCGGACCCGCATGTACGGTGGTGTGAGAGGACGGGGGCTAGGCGCCCCCTCCTACTCGATCTCCGTTCTATTCTTTACAGAATCCTAATTGACTATTTAGTCTTTTCATAATTTCCAAATATGATCATTTACAAATGTGGTGATAAATTCTGATCCTACAATTGGAGCAACCAAAAGAATAATCCCAGCTAAAAACGAGTAATTAATTGACCGTTTGTTCATGTTTTTCCTCCTGCTCATTACATTCATTGTAAAGCACTTGGAGCTTTTTAAGATTACCAATACTCATTACTTCATTGCTGGCAATGTGTAAACTGACTACTCGATTGATGCACTCACGTTCCTTTTGAACTGCATTAACCTTAGAATATCTCAAAGCGCTTTTAAAAAAACAGTCTATTCCTTTTTCCATCTTCCCTGATGAAATATAATAATCCCCTTTTATTTTATAGTAATGTGCGACTTCCAATTGCTTAAAAGGTGATGTATATGGAATAGAAGTTATTTTCTCTTCATAGTCTATGAGTTCTTCAATAGCCGAAAGATTCTCATTTTGGAGATACAGTAGCATAAGCTGATTTATAATGTGCAGCAGTGAATTCTGCCCACAACTTTTCAGACATTCTTGTAGTTGCTCTATAGCCAAATCCACATTTCCTTTTTTTGCATGCAAAACAGCAGTCGTTACTTTTACGTTATCTTTAATAAACGGAAATGTAAATTCACTATATATTTTCATATACTCTTCGCACAAGTTATATTTGCCCAAAAAATAATAAGAATCACAGATGATACCATGTGCTTCAGCGCTCAAAATACTTTTCGTTGCATCTTCGGCAATTACTTTTTCACATAAGGCGATACTTTCTTCAAAGCAACATAAATTGTAAGCATGAACCCCAAGTCTATAATGTAAGTTAACACGCTCGTCTACCGACAAACAGTGAGCATATTTCAAAATGTATCTACCTTTTTGATAAGTACTGTTTAATTTGCTGAAATCATTTCGCTCAATAAGATATTCTTGCATTAATCCTTTCGCGATATAAAACATAATTCCATGGTCTCGCGAGTAATCAATGATTAGTTTATACAAAGATAATTTAATTGAGGTATCTTTTAGGGAATCTGTCGTTTGATACAGTTTTTCCACTAAATCTTCACTATTCTCTTTAGGTGATTCAAGGAATTTAGTCGCTATCTTAATAACTAACGAAGACGTCATGGAAAATTCAAGTACTTTCACTAAAATTGAATACATCACATTTGCTTTGTGTCCTATTTCGATGTACAGTTCTACGATGTCTTCAGAGGGGATATCTAAAGCAGCAGCGATGGCCAATATCATTTGGAAATCTGGGCGTTTGACTTCTCCGTTTTCAATTCTCGACAGACTGCCCTTATCAATGCCCACCAGTTCTTTTAGCTTGTTTAAACTGATATCTTTTTTTTTGCGATGATAATGTATTAGCTCCCCTAATGTTGCAGGCTTCGCAGTAACGGTACTCACAAACTCACCTTCCTTTGTCTTGCAAATAATTGACCACCTATATTTTACCATGTTTTTTGCGAAATGTAATCAATTATTAACGATTTATCCATTTTGTGCAAATGCCAACATCAAAAAAAGATGAACAATCAGCGCATTAATCGGCAAAAGATTAATGCGCATGCGCGAATCCACGAGTTAAATTGCCATGCAAGGCATCGTGTTGGTCATAACCGTAATTGGCATCATGATGTCTTTCAAGCCGGAACATATAATCATCCTCGTGCTCCTATCCATGGTGTTTGGCGGAGTAATGGGCAGCACCTTTACCTTTGGCGGTCATTGCGGTGCTATGTATTTCATTTTGACGTTTATTGTTTACCGGAAGGGGACGGCTTTGGCTGTCTCTTTTTTTCTGTTTGAAGGATAAAGGCGTTGGTTGCATCATCTGCAGTTTGGATAATGGAGGCGATAACATCATTTGCATGATATGTAAAAGAAAAGGGAATAATTTGTTTGATTATGCAAAGCGACCAAAGAAATATAAGCGCACAATGCGACAATAACGAAGCCCAAAGGAGGCGGTCAAGCGATGACGCTCTACGCCGATACGTTACGGGAAAAGCTGCTTGAGCAATTCCACGATAGTGCCGATCTGGTTGTCCGCTCCGTCTCATGCGTATCGATCTCGCCAGCCATTCGCTAATGGAAGGCAAAGTCGTCATTCTGGCGGACGGCAGTCCGCAGGCGATTATAGGGCCGAGCGAATTCATAGATTTCTTCCTGTCGACCGAAGACCGCTATTTTGGTTGGGGTATCGGGACATTTCTCCGCGGATTGCGGGTGGTGGCTTTGTTTGTTTCCGTGTTTTTGACCCCAGCTTATGTGGCGGCGCTGACGTTCCATTATGAGATAATTCCTTCCTCCTTGCTTGTATGGTTGATCGAATCCCGGTCTAGAGTTCCGTTTCCGCCATTGTTCAAGACGCTCATATTAGAAGTGACGATGGAACTGCTGCGCGAGGCGGGAGCGAGGCTGCCGACTAAGGTTGGACAGACAATGGGCATCGTCGGCGGTATCGTTATCGGCCAAGCTGGCTTCACCAGCAACATTCTATTTTGTTCGCACTGACGTATGTTGCAGCCTGGTGGAAAAATGAAAATAAAAGGGGGGACTAAAAATGAAATCCGCCTTGAACGCCTTGTGCCTTGCGATCCTATGCTTATGCGTGCTCAATGGCTGTGTACAGCCAATCGTTCTAGAAAATCTAGGGATTGCCATTGCCCTCGGATACGACGCTGCACAAGAAGCCGAACAGGAGGATAAATTGCGTGTCACGGCTGTTCTCATCAATCCGGAACCGGAAGCTAAGCAGAAGACCAAAGTGGTGTCTTGCACGGCTAATAGCAGTAAAGGCGCCAACATTTATCTCAATCGGCAGCTTTCCCGAACTTTGGTTAACGGTCAGGTTCGGGTTGTCTTATTCGACGGCAAGCTAGGCGACCAAGGCATCAAAGAAATCGCAGACACGCTTACACGCGATCTATTTATAAAAAAAATGGCATACCCTGTTTCCCGAGGCAAAGATTGAGTCCCGCGTTCAGGTCAATCTGGTACGCACAGGCACGTTTGAATAAGGAAGGCATGCCGCTGCCGGCTAATCGTATGGGATAGAAGAAATCATCCAAGATTACATTTATGGTACAATTGAGTAATTATGAATAAGTGGAGGTGAGTACATGTTTTTTCCTTCGGCTATTATCTTCACGGAACTCCATGCAACGTCTGCACGATAAACAAATGGCGATGGTTGCATGGAGATAAATAAATGATCGCCGACATTCATTCTGACTGTCTACCTTGTTTAGAACGCAGACTTGCATTCCTTAAGTCAATATTGTTAAGGAGTGAGTTGGAATGAAATATAAGAATGCCAATGATGTATTGCCGGAAGAATTGATATCGGAAATCCAAAAACATATCAATGGCGAGATCCTATACATCCCCAGACCGCGTGTTGCCCGCAAAAAATGGGGTGAAACATCAGGATATCGGCTTTATTTAATAGAAAGAAATAAGGAAATAAAGAGAAAATTCAAGGCGGGTTGTTCCATTCAACAACTTGCAATTGAATACAGCCTTTCATATGACAGCATACGGAAAATTGTTTATGTAAAAGAATAATAAAAAGCTTCTTTTGGGGCTGTTCCTGTGTGTTAAGAATAGTTGTAAAGAATAAAAGGGATAGAACTTTGGCCATTTTATTATATGCTGAACTTAGGAAACAATAAAATGTGGTGGAGGTTCACATGAACGATCAAAAAATGGCTGCAATGATTCAACACAACTTTTCATACAAGGTTTCGTATGTTGCAAGTAAAAGCACAGGAATGTCCATCAAAGAAACGGATGAATTCTTATATGTGGATTGCGGCATGCCGGCAGATACGTTCAATATCAGTATCTTGTTCAACGATAGCGCAGATGATAAGCGTCTGCTTCATGAAACGGTGGACTATTTTACGGATAAGAATTTCCCGATGTCTTTATGGTGCTGGGACAATATAAGAGATAGCACCCGGCAAGCAATCGTGAAGCATGGCTTGCTTCTCGCCGAAGTCAATGCCGGCATGTATGCAAATACATCGGACTTGCATCCTGCAACGGAAATGCCGGATGGCTTTTCGGTCAGACAAGTCAGTTCACCGATGGAAGTAAGACAATTTGGTGCCGCCTTGTCCTCTTTATTCGGGAATCGTATGGAAGGCATGTACGTGAGAAAGTACTATGATTGCCTTTCAGAATCAACTCTATACAATCATTCGGATCTGAAATTGTTTATTGGGTTACTTAATGAAAAGGTAGTATGCATAGGATCTGCAATGTATTCTAACAGCAGCGTTGGAATTTATGATATAGCGACGCTGCCAGAGCAGCGGAAAAAAGGGCTGGGCTCCGCCATGTTCAACTCTATTTTATCAGAGATCAAGAACAGCTATGACGGGCTATGTGTGCTGCAAGCGTCAGAGGCAGGCGCAAACCTGTATCGGCGAGCCGGATTCAGAGCGGTGTGCAATATCTCGGTGTATGAGAATAGAAATATGTTGAAAGTTCAATGACATGGAGTCCGCTTGTATGCTGGGCTTTCAGCGTGCAACCTTGTATCAAGAGATGCAAAGGTTGCACGCTTTTTTTTGTTATAAGTCAGTAATTGAACGATTGGCGCACATTATTCGTAATATAGATGATTAACACAATGAATACTGGGAGGCAACAAAATGAGAAAAAGACTGGCAGTGACACTGGCAGTGACGCTGGTGCTATCCATGCTCGCTCCGATGATGTCGATGGCGGCAAGCAACAACAATGAACTTGGCTACGACCGAACCCGGAAAATAGCTGCTGAGAAGGCCGCGCTTCTAACGGAGACATACGGTATCACAAGCGTGCAGTACGCACTCATTGATAACGGCAATATCGTCGTATCAGGCCATTCTGGCACGAACGATAAAGAGGGGAACACGGGACTGACTGCTGATACGATGTATGGGGTAGGATCAACGAGTAAGATGTTCGCCGCGGCAGCAGTGATGAAGCTGGTGGATGAAGGAAAGGTGAATTTGGATGCGCCGGTAGCAAGTTATATATCCGACTTTAAAATGAAAGACGATCGTTACAAACGAATTACTCCGCGCATGTTGTTGAACCATTCCTCCGGTCTTGGCGGAGCTACGCTTGGAAATGCCATGTTGTTCGACGATAACGACACCCATGCGCATGATGCATTATTGGAACAACTGGCTGTTCAAAGCCTAAAGGCAGATCCGGGCGCGTTCTCGGTGTATTGCAACGACAGCTTTACGTTAGCTGAGATTCTGGTTGAGAGAGTAAGCGGCATGGACTTCACATCATTTATACACAAGTATTTTACAGCGCCTTTAGGCATGACCAATACAAAGACGCCGCTGGAACAGTTAGATCCAGCCAGGATGGCAGGACTCTATTATCCAACTTATGAAGGGCAGCTTCCAAGAGACACCATAAATGTCATCGGAACGGGCGGCATTTATTCAACAGCCGAAGATATCGTTTCGTTTGCAAAGATCTTCACGGGGCAAGCAGACGGCATTCTTTCTGACAAATCGGTAAAGGCAATGGAGCAAGAAGAGTACAAAAGAGGCATGTGGCCGAAAGATGCCGATTCGTCAGTCGGGTTCGGGCTCGGCTGGGATAGTGTGAACATGTTCCCATTCAGCGATTACGGCATTAAGGCGCTCACGAAAGGCGGCGATACGATACTGTATCATTCATCGCTGGTCGTTCTGCCGGAGCATAACATGGCCGCAGCCGTTCTCTCCTCGGGCGGCGACAGCATGACCGATCAATTATTGGCGAATGAGATGCTGCTAAGCGCGCTGCAAGAGAAGGGCGTTATGAAAGAACGGAAACCGGCGAAGTCGCATGGCGTGCCCGTAAAGGCAAACATGCCGCAGGAAGTTGCGAAGAACGCAGGCATTTACGGTGCTTTCAACCAATTGGCCAAGATAGAAGTCAGCGCTGATGGCGAGCTGTCCGTGTCCATGATTATGCTGCCTGAATACCCCGTTGCGAAATACACGTACACCGCTGATGGCTCTTTCGTTAATGCGGATGGAAGCGAAAAGGCCAGCTTTGTTACAGAGGACAACGGACGGACCTATTTATGGGTTAGAACGTATTCCGCCTTGCCGGGCCTTGGACAGACGGCGCTGTCGCAATATACTGCCGAGAAGCTTGAAGCCAATCCATTATCGGCAGATGCGGCTGCGGTATGGGCGAATCGTGAAGGCAAGAAATATTATGCAGTCAACGAAAAATATACATCGATGTGGTATTACATCTCTATGCCTTCCATCCAAGTCTCCACCGTTACAGATGCTTCTGGGTATTGGGCGAACAAAAAGATAAAAGGGGCGGACAAAGCGGTCAGCGAGCTGCAAATCCCGTTTTTGGGCAGCAGAGATGCGATGGAACACAATTTTTATATGAAAAATGGCATTGAATATTTGGATGTAGCCGGCAGCCTGTATGTTCGCGAAGAGGCTGTAAAGCCGCTCTATGCGGGCAAGCAATCTTCTGTTACCGTCCAAGCGGATGGATATGCCAAATGGTACAGCATTCCTGCGGCAGCCGCAGGAAAGACGATCCTGGTTGATATGCCGGAAACCGGCGCCTTCGTTGTATACGATCAAAAAGGCGCGTGCGTGAACGATACGGTCGTCAGCGGCAAGAACGAGATCGTGCTGCCGCAAAGCGGCACAGTTGTATTCGCAGGCGAGGCTGGCGCGAAGTTCGGAATTTCACTGAAATAATTTCATCATGCAGCAGGTTTGCGCGGCGGCGCTGAACCCGCTTTTATTAAGGGAAGTGGGGAGTTCCACTAGAGAAAGATTTACTCACTTGGTCAAATCGTTATGATTTTCACCTTGGCTATTGACAATTGCAAGCGATAGGGATACGATCCAGAAGTAATAAATATGTCCTCGTTAGGTGAGGCTCCTATACAAATACAGGCCACTGCCCGGAAACATCGAAAGATGCCAATGGGTAGAACAGGGATTGCCGGATTAAGGCTTTTCATAACGTGGCTAAGAGATGAATGATTCTCTTTACGTTGTATAGTGCCAAAACTCGGCTTGGGGGAACGGATGTTTTTTTGTGTGCATTCATTACACCCTCTAGTCATACTAGAGGGTTTTTCATTTTATTTAGAAAAGGGGGGAACTTCCGAATGGACAGTCTTCCGAGTAGTGAATCATATAATCATCAGCACTATGCAAAAAGGGAGAACTGTGTTCTCTTCGCTCTCAAATGTTTCCCTTACGTATATTCCCGGCGGCTCTAACTGGTAGGGCAGGGCTATTTAAATATGCGTATTTGACTAATGAGCGAATGAGATAACACATACAACAGTCAGCTCTCCCTGATGCCAGGGAGAGCTTTTTTGTGATCGTTTATTTCATTATTAGCCCAATGAATTGGATTGGGCTTTGGGGAGGCAGCTATGGAATCTTTACACCGCAACCATGTGCTCATCGTTGAGGATGATGACAATATAAGACGTTTTGTATCGATTAATTTGGAAAGAAACGGATTCACAGTCACTGAGTCTGCACTTGGAGCGACGGCTTTACAGAGTCTCGCCGCAACTCGGCCGGATGTAGTGGTTCTGGACATCATGCTTCCCGATATAGATGGATTTGAGTTTTGCAGGAAGCTAAGAGAAATCGATCCCTATATCGTGATTGTCTTTCTCACTGCGCGCGGACAAGACTTGGACAAGATCAGGGGGCTTGAACTTGGTGCTGACGATTACATCGTAAAGCCGTTCAATCCGTTAGAGCTTATCGCGAGAATCAGAACGGTGCTGCGCCGTACCCAGCATGCGGGGGGACCTCCACGCAAGGTGCTCGAGTCTGGCGCGATCCGGCTTGATCTGGATGCTAACAAGTTATTTAAATCTGACTGTTTAATCGATTTAACGCCGAAAGAATATCAAATGATTAAGGTGTTTTTGGAATATCCCGATAAAGCCTTATCCAGAAACGACCTTCTGAATCTGATTTGGGGAGTAAATTTTGTCGGAGATCCTAAGACCGTAGATGTTCACGTTCGCAAGCTGAGAGAAAAGATTGAAGACGACTGCTCCAAGCCGCGGCTGATCGAAACCGTCTGGGGACGGGGATACCGTTGGAGAAAGGAAGAATGAAATTTTGGGCATCCAAAAAAGATTAGTGGGAAGTTATTTTGCCGTCATTTTAATTACAGTATGTATTTTGGAAATTTTTCTAATTGCGTCGGTGAACTATTATTACTATCACAATGTTGAACGAATCCTGGTGAATCAAGCGGAAATATCCGCTTCTTTTTTTCATCAATATTTTGCCGAGGAAGAATTAGAGAAGCAGTCCGAACGGCTATTAAACGGATTTTCTCAAAATACCGCCGCACAAGTGCAGATTATTAGTTCTTCCGGGCAGCTTCTTCAGGACTCTGCGGGAGCTCAAGACAGTAAAAATATGATCGATTATCCAGATGTGCAAGAAGCATGCAGCGGAACCGTCGGAATCTGGAAGGGACGTGAGCCATCCGCGCATGACACCGTATTAGCCGTATCTTATCCGCTGCAGGCTAAGGATATGACAGTGGGGGCAGTCAGATTTGTCACTTCTCTAACCGACACGATGGCAACCATCCGCTATATTTCTGCCATATTTATTTCCGTCGGTCTAATTGTCGTTGCGATTGTTGCCGTTCTCGGCATTTTCCTGTCCAGGACAATTACGGGTTCAATTACGGAGCTAAAGCTGGCAGCCGAACAAATGGCTGAAGGCGATTTCACGGCAAGAGCGAAAAAACGGTACCAGGACGAGCTGGGAACGCTCGCGGATACGTTCAATACGATGGCAGCCAAAATACGGCGAAACGAACAGCTCAAAAACGATTTTATTTCATCCGTCTCCCATGAGATTCGCACCCCGTTAACGTCCATTAAAGGGTGGGTAGTAACCTTAAAAACGGAGCCGAAGGACGGTACGGCTATGCTTGCAGACGGGCTTGAAATCATTGAGTCGGAAACCGACAGGTTAACTGTGCTGGTGGACGAATTACTGGATCTCTCTAAGCTGGACAATGGACGAATTGTGCTATCCCGCACCCCGCTTCATCTAGCGGACTTGCTTCGGCATATCGGTAAGCAGCTGGCTCCAAGAGCTGCCAGACAGAGCATTTCGCTGGAGGTGCAGGCAGACGATACATTGCCCGTCATTCACGCTGACGAAAATCGGTTGAAGCAAGTGCTCATTAATCTATTAGACAACGCACTTAAATTTACTGGCCCTAATGGAATCATTAAAGTGCGTGCCCACTCGTCTCAGGAACAGGTTGTCATTACCGTCGAGGATACGGGAGCGGGAATTGCGGAGGAGGACATCGAGCATGTCTTGCAAAAGTTTTACAAGGGGAATACCAGTGCTGCCGGGAGCGGCTTGGGATTATCCATATGTTATGAAATCGTCAAGCTGCACCAAGGACAGTTAAAGATCGACAGTCAGGCAGGACAGGGAACTAAGGTTTATATTTATCTTCCACGCAACTAACAAAGGAACTTTAACTTTTTCATAACCTCTTATTTTTTGCAGCCATATAAAATAGAGAATAGAACAATGACAAGCGAGGAGCCGGGAACAGAATGTTGGGTAAGCAGATGTGGACAGGACTCATTGTGACTACGTTGTTGTGGATTGGCGGGTGCAGCATGCCTGCTACCCCCATCGATTTGATTAAGTCTCCATTGTCTGAAGAGAATCTCCATAGCGACATCCTTCGAACTTTACTGCCTGACGGAGCTAGGTTGTTAGTCTCGGCCCATGGTGAAGGGAGCAAAGGCATTTCATTCGGAGATGTGGATGGAGACGGCATCGATGAGGCTGTCGTGGTATATGAAGAGAGCTCTCATAACGAAAGGATACGAAAGGCTGCGTTGTTGAAGCAGCAGGATGAAGAATGGCAGATCGTCTGGGATACGAAAGGCTACGGCTACGGCTTGGATTACGCAGGGATTGCGGATGTTAACGAGGACGGACTCTCCGACATCATTCTGGGATGGACCTTGGGGGCAGGAGAAAAAGGGCTGGATGTTTACGTGTGGAGGGATAACGCTATGACACTATGGGGCAAAAAAGGATACCGCGGCCAATTTGATCTGGACGGGAGCGGGTTGTCTATCCAATTGCACAGGTGATATCCGCAAGCTCTCTCTTACAGGAGGGCTTTTTTGTTTTGATCATCCACGAAAACCGATGATAAGGCAGGGTTCCATGAAGGATTAAGTCCAATCGGCCATGCTTTTTCAGGAGGTGTTTCCGATTTGAAAGGTAAAATAAAAGGCCGTCCGGATTTTTTGCTGCTTTTTTTAACGGTTTTACTGGTCTGCTTTGGTTTGGCTATGGTTTTTAGCGCCAGTTCGTCCATCGTCACCTTTAAGCATGAAAGTCCGTGGTATTACGCATTAAGACAGAGCATATTTGCTTTCGCCGGACTCGTTATCATGCTCTTTTTTATGAGCATTCCCTTTCCAATGTGGAAAAAGGTTGCGCCATTCCTTCTGCTTATGTCGTTATTGCTGCTTGTACTGGTGTTGATTGGCGGTGTTAACATCAATGGAGCAAAAAGATGGTTTTTTGTGGGCGGCTTTACTTTTCAACCGGCTGAATTCACCAAGTTATCACTCATCGTATACTTATCCGCTTTGATTAGCAAAAAAGGAGAACGGATCCGGGATTTCAAAAAAGGAGTGCTGCCCCTATTGGTTATGGTTGGTTTCATCCTCTTGCTTATCATGATGCAACCGGATTTCGGCACCGTGTTAATTTTGTTTTTTATTTCAAGCACGATCATTGTGATCGGCGGTATTGATTTGCGTCATCTTTTCATGCTAAGTCTGGGGCTTGTACCGATTTTTATTTATCTTGCGTTCAGTAAAAGTTACCGGCTCCAACGAATCAGCTCATTTTTAAATCCGTTTGATGACCAGTCTGGCTCCGGGTATCAGCTGATTCAATCGTTCTATGCTTTAGCGCATGGGGGGTTCACGGGCACAGGATTTGGACGAAGTGTCCAGAAGCTTTTTTATTTGCCAGAAGCGCACACGGATTTTATTTTCGCTGTTATCGGAGAAGAATTCGGATTTGTCGGCACATCTTTGCTCGTATTTGTTTTTTTTCTGTTTCTTTGGCGAGGCTTTACTGCGGCGATCAGGAGTAATGACCCATTTGGGGTAATGCTGGGAATGGGAATCGTAACGATGATATTCATTCAATTCCTGCTGAACCTTGGAGCTGTAACCGGGAGTCTGCCCATTACGGGAGTTCCGCTTCCTTTTATCAGCTATGGTGGCTCCTCTTTAATATTGTGTATGGCAAGCACTGGAATTTTACTGAGTATATCCCGGGATAACAATCGAAGGTGGCAAGAACGAAATAACAATTCACAAGAAATGAAATAGAGGTTTCTATATGATTTTTATCGGCAAACTCAAAAAAATAGATATATTGACTTTACTCATCATGGTTTGTCTAATCGCCATTGGCACTGTAGCTATTTACGAAGCCACTTCGGGTACCAATTTGAATGGTCTTCATATGAACAACATAGTGTTATTCGGTGTGTTTTGCGTTCCGATGCTGCTTGTGGCGGTATTCGATTACAACATATTGATTGGAAAGCTGTCCTATATCTTGTATGGCATCGGAATTGGCCTGCTCGTTCTAGTCATGTTCACAGGAGAGAACATTAACGGAGCGGTCCGTTGGTTGAGTATTGGAAGCTTTCAGCTACAACCTTCCGAAATGATGAAGCTAGCTACGGTTTTATTAGCCGCTCATCTGCTGCAGAAGCGGGCAGGTGAACAACTTCGGCTGGTTCAAGACATATTTCCTATTTGCATCGTTTTTTTAGTTCCCATTATCATTATTATGAAGCAGCCTGATTTAGGCACTGCGCTGGTCTTTGTTGGAGTATTACTAAGCATGCTATGGATGGGCAACATACGTGCCCTTTATATGTTGCTGTGCTTCAGTGTGATGGCACTTTTGATTGGGGCCATTTGTTGGTTGTACTATGCGGATCACGATTTGTTATCCAAGCTTGTGCAGCCTCATCAAATGTCGAGAATACAGACTTTTCTCGACCCAACCAGCGATCCCGATAAGTCATGGCATGTTAAAAATGCAATGAGTGCGATAGGTTCAGGCGGATTAAGCGGGGACACTGGATTTTTTCTTCGGCGCGGGTTTATTCCATACGCCTATTCGGATTCTATCTACGTCGTAATTGGCGAGAAATATGGATTCCTAGGCTCTGCGATACTCTTGCTGCTGTATTTTATGCTAATTTATCGGCTGGTTCTCATCGTAAAAGAGAGTAGGGAGTTAGCGGGCTCTTACCTTGTTCTAGGGCTTTTGGGCATGTTAGTCTTTCAGATTTTTGTGAATATAGGGATGCATATCGGATTGGTTCCCTTAACGGGTATTTCCTTGCCTTTCATAAGTTATGGAGGCAGCTCATTGCTTACCAATATGATTTCAATTGGACTGGTCTTAAGTGTCCATATTCATAAAGACGAAATTATTTTAGAAATATAGGTTTTTTTGATTACTATCTATAGCGATCTTTTAAACGAAAGAGGGACACAAATTGAGATATAAGCAGAGAAAACCCCGATCGAATCATTATACGATGTTCTTTGGTTTTTTGCTTCTGTTGGGCTTTGGCGCGTTGGCCATTGCAATCAACCGTCAGCCGCTAAACCCATTTGATCTGAATATTGCCGCATTCGTGCAAAGCTTTGAATCTCCGAGTCTAACCAAAGTAATGGAACTCTTCACTTCCATAGGTTCAACCAAGTATGCCATTATAATTGCTGTGTTAACACTGGTTTTTTTATACTTCGTGCTCGGGCACCGTATGGAATTGATTTTCTTGATCGCCGTGTTAGGCGGATCTGCGGTAATGAATCAATTATTAAAAATGGTTATCCATCGGGAACGCCCAATCGTCCACCGCTTGATAGAGGAGACCGGTTACAGCTTCCCTAGCGGCCATGCCATGGGAGCAATCGGGTTATATGGGGCGCTTGCATTTCTATTGTGGCGTCATATCGCTTCGCGTCCAGGACGTATTTTGCTGATTGTGTCTAGTTGCGTCATGATTGCCATGATCGGTGTAAGCCGAGTGTATCTTGGCGTGCACTATCCAAGCGACATTATCGGCGGATTGATGGCGAGCGGGTTCTGGTTGGCCCTTATGATATGGGTGTTCCAATGGTATATGGAACAACGCCATACTAGACTATCTTCATATGATAATTAAATGCCGCCGCCTAGCTTTCATTCAAAACAACGCGGCATTAATAAAGAGACAAAAGCCGTCCTTCATTGATATGCTCCCATCATAGT
>NZ_ALKF01000176.1:0-87500 GCF_000283315.1 Paenibacillus sp. OSY-SE
GGGGTTCCACGCGTACCCATCCCGAACACGACCGTTAAGCCCTCCAGCGCCGATGGTACTTGGACCGCAGGGTCCCGGGAGAGTAGGACGTTGCCAAGCAGACGAAATCCACTGACTCATGTCAGTGGATTTTTTGTATACAAGCACGCATCTGCTCCTGCTGTTACTTTCCCTTATAGGTGTGAAACAAAGGAAATCAACACTATTGCAGTTCATAAGGCAAAATAGACGCAATGGGCACGTTATATGTACTTTTGCAGGTAAGATCGTGTCCCCCAATCGTCGTATGAGTGAATCTTGTCTTTAGATAAGACCAACTTATCCTTTTTATTCGAAAGGGTATCAGTAAAATGCTGTCTATTCTTAGGTATATTATAGTAATTATGCATCTGCAGACCATCAAAATCTGAGAAACCTTCACAAATATGAAGTCTGGCAGTAGGCGGAACGTGCTAATTCTCATTTTTGCAGCCATTTTGGTTGAGTGAAAGAATGATACAGTGCGACCTTTCTCATACTAATTAGCAGTAATTTGATTTGTATACGTGGGGAGGACACTCTAGATTTTGAAAATTATTGAAAAGCATTGAAACATCCATTTCATTAAAAGCCACTTATTCTTGACAGCCTTATACCGCTTTGCTAAGATTGCAATAATATATTCAGAGAGATGACGTAAATCGGAGGACAAGCCCCGTCTCACAAGGGTTCGGCCGATGGATCGCCAATTTAAATCAAGGGAGGAACTTTCTGGTGTGGGAATCTAAGTTTGTAAAGGAAGGTTTAACATTTGACGATGTGCTGTTGGTGCCGCGTAAATCGAGTGTATTGCCACGAGAAACAGATGTATCGACACGCTTAAGCAGCAAAGTGAAGTTAAATATTCCTTTGATTAGCGCAGGTATGGACACGGTTACCGAGGCTCCGCTTGCCATCGCAATTGCACGTGAAGGCGGAATTGGTATTGTTCACAAAAATATGCCAATTGAACAGCAAGCCGAGGAAGTTGACCGCGTTAAGCGTTCGGAGAGTGGTGTCATTACCAATCCGTTCTCTTTGTCGCCTGAACATACGGTAGAAGAGGCTGATCGCTTGATGGCCAAATATCGTATTTCCGGTGTGCCGATTGTCGATGACAATTATAAGCTGGTCGGCATTTTAACGAACCGTGACCTTCGCTTCGTGCATGACTTCAGTATTCTCATTAAGGAAGTTATGACGCATGATAACTTAGTGACGGCAGCTGTCGGAACGACGCTCGAGGAAGCGGAAGTTATTTTGCAGCAGCACAAGATTGAGAAGCTGCCGCTGGTAGATGAGACGAACACGTTGAAAGGTCTCATTACCATTAAAGATATCGAAAAAGCGATTCAATACCCGAATGCAGCGAAAGACGAGCAAGGGCGTCTCCTGTGCGGCGCGGCGATAGGGATTTCGAAAGATACGTATGAGCGTGCAGAAGCGCTTGTTCAAGCGGGCGTGGACGTCATTGTCGTCGACTCGGCTCACGGCCATCATATCAACATTATTGAAGCCGTTCGCAAATTGCGCGGCTTATATCCAGAGTTGACGATTATCGCGGGCAACGTCGCAACAGGTGATGCGACTCGCGACTTGATCGAAGCTGGAGCGTCCGTCGTTAAAGTCGGTATCGGGCCAGGCTCCATCTGTACAACACGTGTCATTGCGGGTATTGGTGTGCCACAAGTTACGGCAGTGTACGATTGTGCAGCGGTAGCGCGTGAATACGGCATTCCGGTTATCGCAGACGGCGGCATCAAATATTCCGGTGATATAACGAAAGCTATTGCGGCAGGCGCAGGCGCAGTTATGCTTGGCAGCTTGTTCGCAGGTACAGAAGAGAGTCCAGGCGAATCCGAGATTTATCAAGGACGCCGCTTCAAGGTATACCGTGGGATGGGTTCCCTCGGCGCTATGAAGCAAGGAAGCAAGGATCGCTATTTCCAGGACAATGACAATGAGAAGAAGCTCGTTCCAGAAGGAATCGAGGGACGTGTTGCTTATAAAGGGCCGCTTGCCGATACGATTCATCAGCTTCTCGGTGGTCTTAGAGCGGGTATGGGTTACTGCGGAACGAATAATTTGCACGAATTGCAAAACGATACGTATTTCGTCAAAATTTCGGGTGCAGGTCTTCGGGAAAGCCATCCGCACGATGTGCAAATTACGAAGGAAGCTCCAAACTATTCCTTGTAACTTGAATCATTTCGTGCAGATTCGACAAAGAAAGGCAGGGTATTACAACCCTGTCTTTTTTTTGCGTGTCCCGCTATGTTAGAATAACTTCATGTGGGATAATACAGGAGAGGAGTTGTCGTGGTGTTGAAGCACAAACAAACATCTAGACGTACAACATGGAAACGAGCGGTCGCGATTGTTACCGCATGTCAAATATTAAGCTTTGCCTTACTGCCTTCAGCAGGAATGGTGGTTGCCGAAGCGGCAGCAACTGCAGCGAAAGGGGAACAAGCTGCAGCGAAGAAAGATGCCTCAGCTCCAGCTCCAAAAGCGACGGCGACGTCACTCGGTTTGGAAGTGACCTCTGCAATCTTAATGGAAGCCAGCACGGGACAAGTGCTTGTAGATATTGATTCGAACTCGCCTAAGCCTCCGGCAAGCATGACGAAGATGATGACTGAGTATATCGTTATGGAAAAGGTAGAGAACAAGGAGCTCAGTTGGGACGACGAGGTGACAACGCTTGAGCATGCTTCCCTGACTGAAGGTTCCCGTATTTTCTTGGCCCAGGGAGATAAGCATAAGGTACGCGATTTATACATCGCCATGGCGATTGGCTCTGCCAATGATGCCACCGTCGCGCTGGCAGAACACATTGCGGGATCGGAACCTGAATTCGTCAAGCTGATGAACGAAACGGCGAAGAGATTAGGCATGTCTACGGCGCATTTCATCAACTCCACTGGACTTGGAAGGAATGATATGCCCAAGGACTATCGTCCTGAAGGCACTGATGAGACGGTAATGTCTGCAATGGACGTCGCCAAGCTTGTGCGTGCTATTGTCGTCGATCATCCAGAATTCAGCGAGTTCACGACAATTCAATCGTTTAAGTTCCGCGAGCGGGATCAGACGCCGATAACGAACTTGAATTGGATGCTGGAAGCGAACAAAAATATTACGAACTTCAAGCGGTACGCCTATCAAGGATTAGATGGAATGAAGACGGGGTTCACTGATCAAGCCAAATACACCTTTGCGGGTACGGCAGTGCGTGATAACATGCGCCTAATCTCGGTCGTTATGGGGACAAGCTCGAAGAGCGAGCGTTTCGTGCAGACGCAGAAGCTGCTTGACCACGGCTTCACCAGCTATGAGGTGAAGAGCGTCGTGGCTCCGAAGAAAGTCGTCGCCGGCGTGGAGGAAGCGCCAATTAAGAAGGGCGTCAAGACGCAAGTTCCGATTGTAACCGAATCGGGCGTAGCGTTTGTTGTGCCGAAAGGTGCCAAGGTAGACGACAAGATTACGCATGCCGAGAAGCTAATCCCGGAAAATGAGTTGGTTGCTCCGATTAAAAACGGGCAAAAAGTCGGAACGATTACCTTTACGTATAAAGATAAAGATGTGGAACAGAAACAAACGGTCAACCTGATCGCGTCAGAGGATGTGGAGAAGGGAAGCTGGTGGCGTCTGTTTTTCCGCGCCATTGGGGACTTTTTTGTAGATTTGTTCAAATCGATTAAAAATTTGTTCTAATCTGCACGAATAAAGGCAATCTATTTGTCAATTCCGACAATATTGGTTGTCTATCCTATGGCGTATCATGTAAAATAAGTGAATGAACCTTGATTTGGCAGGTCGTGTCGTCTATAGGACGATGATTCGTATCGGTTAAGTAACGGCAAGTTAATATGAGTAATGGCAGGGGGCATACAAAGATGGAAACAGGTACAGCTCGAGTCAAACGTGGTATGGCGGAAATGCAAAAAGGCGGCGTCATTATGGACGTCATGAATGCAGAGCAAGCAAAGATTGCGGAAGCGGCCGGCGCAACAGCGGTTATGGCCTTGGAACGCGTTCCTTCGGATATCCGTGCGGCGGGCGGCGTAGCTCGTATGGCAGACCCGACCATCGTCGAAGAAGTGATGAAAGTCGTCTCCATTCCGGTTATGGCGAAAGCGCGAATTGGCCATTATGTAGAAGCGAAAGTACTGGAGTCGCTTGGCGTTGATTATATTGATGAGTCGGAAGTATTAACACCGGCGGATGAAGTGTTCCATATCGACAAAAATGAATTCACGATTCCGTTCGTATGCGGCGCGAAAGACTTGGGAGAAGCGCTTCGTCGTATCGGTGAAGGTGCGGCTATGCTCCGTACGAAAGGCGAGCCTGGCACAGGCAACATCGTAGAAGCGGTTCGTCATATGCGCCTGATCAACAGTCAGATCCGCAAAATCCAGAATTCGTCGAAGGACGAGCTGTATGCGGAAGCGAAAAATTTGGGCGTTTCCTATGATCTGCTGCTTCAAATTCATGAGGGCGGCAAGCTGCCGGTCGTTAATTTTGCAGCCGGCGGTATAGCAACACCATCGGACGCAGCGCTCATGATGCATTTGGGTGCGGACGGCGTATTTGTTGGCTCCGGTATTTTCAAATCGGACAGCCCAGAGAAGTTTGCACGCGCAATCGTGGAAGCAACGACGCATTATCAAGATTATGCCCTTATCGCGCAAGTATCGAAGAACTTGGGTACGCCGATGAAAGGGATTGAAATTTCAAAGCTGGCGCCGTCGGAGCGCATGCAAGACCGCGGCTGGTAAGACAGAAAGAAGGTCAATCACGGATGAACATCGGAGTGTTAGCCCTGCAGGGCGCTGTTGCAGAACATATGCGGAGCTTGGAAGAGGCAGGTGTCAAGGCGGTCGCCGTCAAGCGTCCGGAGCAGCTGGACGAGCTTCAGGGTCTTGTGATTCCCGGTGGTGAAAGCACGACGATCGGCAAGCTGATGCGCAAGTACGGCTTTATTGATGCGATTCGTGCCTTCTCGGCGCAAGGCAAGCCCATCTTCGGCACGTGTGCGGGTCTTATCGTCCTGGCTAACCATATTGAGAGTCAGCAAGGTCCGGAAGAGCCCCATTTGGGGCTGATGGACATGACGGTGCTGCGCAATGCCTTCGGACGCCAACGGGAGAGCTTTGAGACGGACCTGAATGTCCACGGCATAGATGAGCCGGTGCGAGCCGTGTTCATCCGTGCGCCGCTCATTAAAGCGGTGGGGGCTGATGTAGACGTATTGTGCGAAGTGAACGGCGAGATTGTAACGGCAAGACAGGGGCACCTGCTGGCTTGCTCGTTCCATCCGGAACTGACGGATGATGCTAATCTGCATCGTTACTTTGCCGAAATGGTTAAACAGCACCTGAACGTAGCAGGATAAGGAATAGCAAAACACCTTGACTCCGTTCCCCTTAAGGGTAGGGTTAAGGTGTTTTTATCGGAATACGATTGAAATTTGAAATGGCATAGATAGAAACGGTATGTCCTTGTCTCCAGAGAAAGGGCGGTTCAGCCGTTTCTGGCAGGAGGGACAGTCAGTGCTAGACATTAAGTTATTAAGAAACGAGTTCGGACGTGTGGAGCAAGCGCTGCAGAATCGGGGCAAGTCGCATGACATGATTGCTGGATTTCCTGAGCTTGACGCACGCCGCCGGGAGATGCTTCAAGAGACCGAGCAGTTGAAAAATCGGCGTAACGTCGTATCGCAGGACGTGGCGAAGAAAAAGAAAGCTGGGGAATCGGCTGACGACCTCATTATCGAAATGCGTGAAGTCGGCGATCATATTAAAGCGTTGGATGAAGACATCCGCTTGATTGAAGCGCAGATGGAAGAAATGACGCTAGCGATTCCGAATGTTCCCCATGAGAGCGTGCCTATCGGTCTGTCGGAAGATGACAATGTGGAAATCCGTCGCTGGAACGAACCGAGATCATTCGAGTTCGAAGCGAAGGCGCATTGGGATTTGGCACAGGACTTGGGCGTGTTGGACTTCGAGCGAGCAGGCAAGGTGACGGGCTCGCGCTTCGTATTCTACAAAGGAACGGGTGCGCGTCTAGAGCGTGCGCTAATTAGCTTCATGCTGGATGTGCATACGATGCAGCACGGCTATGAAGAAGTGCTTCCACCGCTTATTGTGAATCGTGACAGCTTGGTCGGCACTGGTCAGCTGCCGAAGTTCGAAGAGGATTTGTTCAAGCTGCAGGGCACGGATTATTATCTCATCCCAACGGCAGAAGTGCCGGTGACCAACTTGCATCGGGATGAAATTCTCAATCTGGAAGACGTTCCGCGTTATTATACGGCGTACAGTGCATGCTTCCGTTCTGAAGCGGGTGCTTCAGGAAGAGATACACGCGGCTTGATTCGTCAGCACCAGTTCAACAAGGTTGAGATGGTGAAGCTGGTGAAGCCAGAGGATTCGTATGCAGAGCTGGAATCGTTAACAGAACATGCCGAGAAAATTTTGCAGCTGCTAAAGCTCCCATACCGCGTAATGGCTCTCTGTGCAGGAGACCTTGGCTTCAGTTCAGCCAAAACGTTCGATCTTGAAGTGTGGCTGCCGAGCAGCGGCACCTACCGTGAGATTTCGTCGTGCTCCAACTTCGAAGATTTCCAAGCGCGCCGCGCTAACATTCGTTTCCGTCGCGATACGAAGTCGAAGCCGGAATTCGTGCATACGTTGAATGGCTCGGGCCTTGCTATCGGACGTACGGTTGCGGCTATTATGGAGAACTATCAGCAAGCAGACGGATCGATTGAGATTCCGGAAGTGCTCCGTCCTTACATGGGTGGCTTGGATGCCATTCATCAGAAGAAATAGGAAACAGTAATAGTTGCATAATAGACAGAATCATGATAGAATAATGACTGTTCGACTTTGCTTTCGGACAGTCATAGTTCGGAGAGGTACCGAAGCGGTCATAACGGGGCGGTCTTGAAAACCGTTAGGGTGCAAGCCCACGTGGGTTCGAATCCCACCCTCTCCGCCATTATACTTTGTAATTGGAACCCACATCTTTTTTGGATGTGGGTTTTTTGCTGCATAAAATAATGACCCCATCCGCAAACTGTTATTGAATAGTGGAGGTGTGGGTCTTATGAATAAGGAAGAGGCAGTGCAAGTCGATCAATCGCGACTCGTTAATGAATGGCAGCAGACGCTGCCGAGAAAGCTGGAACAGGGAGACAGAGCAACCGTCTTGCCAGACGGTGCGAACCCGCAAGGACTTCTTATCCATATCGATACCGCAGGCCGTCAAATGTACTCGTTCGACTTCCAGTGTGCCTATGTGGACTCCCGGGAAGTGGACTTGCAATTACTTGATGTCGAACGGGACGGCTTGCATGTGGATGAACGCACGCAGGTTATTCAGGAGCTGGCACAGAACTACATGCGGCATATTCATGAATGCGCACAAGAGTTGCACGATGTAACACACCATGGAGAATCATGACTCAGGAGGAATGAACATGACGAAAGCCAAAGGCCGCTTGGACAAAAACTTGAGCGGTGTGGTCAAAGATTTGGATGCGGCGCCCGTCAACAGTCATCAATCCCAGCAAATACAGCAGGATCGGAATGATCGCCGTCATCAGGATGCGTTGAATCATGACAAGCCAACTGATTTGGAGCATTTATAATACACTGTAGAGAGGAAGCGACGAAGTTATGAGCAAGTCGAAATCGGTTCCGGTACCAAGTGCGGCTAAGAATCAATCTAACCGCCATCACGCAGGCAATGAGCGCGGTGCAATGCAAGAACCGCTATCAGGTTCGAAGAAAGTGAAAAATGGCAACCACGTGCATCACAACAACCCGGAAGGGTGAGGAACGAACTGCACGGCACATCCTGAAATTTCTTTGATGAAGAGCATGGTTTTTTCCCGCGATATGGGGAAAGTTCCGCGCTCTTTAATTTTTTTACAGGAAAATTGATCCGTTAGGTCCATTCTTGCCTCTGAGTTCGGTATAATAATATTAGTAACAAAAAAGTAACTAAAGAGAGGTGAACGCGGTGACCAATCCCAAAAATGAACATGATCAATCAGATCGAAGCGTTTTATCACAGCACTCAGCCGAGATAGCTGCGGCTCAGGAGCAGAAAGTGATGGAGCAGGCCATTGAGCAGCTGACTGCGATAGAATCCGCAGCGATTGCGTCCGTACAACGTCAGCAGCATACGAGTATAGGGCTTTTGAAGCTACTGAAACGTATAATCTTTGTTAGTATTGGTGCCGTGCTGATGGGGGTGGGCCTGGAGCTGTTTCTTGTGCCGAATCAGATTACGGACGGCGGAGTGACGGGGATTTCCATTATTTTGTCACATATTGCAGGTGTTCCGCTTGGAGTATTTCTGTTCATTCTGAATCTGCCATTTCTCATTATGGGGTACAAGCAAATTGGCAAAACATTTGCCCTCACCACGCTGCTTGGAGTTGCAATTATGTCGTTAAGCACGGCGCTGCTGCATCCTGTAGCGGCATTTACAGAGAACACGTTTCTTGCAGCTGTATTCGGAGGGATTATTCTTGGAATCGGCGTAGGACTGGTCATTCGCTTTGGCGGATCGTTGGACGGTACGGAAATTGTGGCCATTTTGCTGAATAAAAGGACGCCTTTTTCTGTCGGCGAAATCGTCATGTTTTTCAACCTGTTCATTCTATCCAGCGCTGGATTCGTATTTGGATGGGACCGGGCAATGTACTCGCTTATTGCCTACTACGTCGCATTTAAGATGATTGACATTACATTGGAAGGTTTAAACGATTCCAAATCGGTCTGGATTATTAGCGACAATCATAAAGCGATTGGTGATGCGCTGTTGAGCCGCCTTGGCCGCGGGGTAACGTACATGCAGGGAGAAGGCGGATACTCGGGTGATGAGAAGAAAGTCATTTTTACTGTTATTACCCGGCTGGAGGAAGCCAAGCTGAAATCTATTGTGGAAGAGCATGATCCGCAAGCATTTCTGGCGATTGGCAACATCCATGATGTGAAGGGCGGGCGCTTCAAGAAGAAAGATATTCATTAGAGTGGGTATAAATAGGACGCATTGCGCATGTCAATGAGAATGTTCACTAAATATATTTCTAAGGAACTATATTCAAAATCATACGTATAGGTTAATATGTATTGGGTTAATTTAGACACCATTTAAATGGATAGGGGAGCTGAATTCAATGAACAGATGGATGAAGGGCGCGTTGGCCATGGTATTTGCCTTCGCCTTAATCATCACGGGTTGCGGTGCGAAGAGCAATCCGAAGGAAGCGGTAGAAGGCGCTTTTGGCAAGTCGCTCGAAATGAAATCATATTCTTTTAATAGTTCGATTAAAATTGATGATTTCTTAGTAAATGCAGCAAGCACCACAACGGATCCGAATGCGCAGATGGTAATAAGCATGCTGAAGAACGCCGAGTTGAGCGTGAACGGTGTCATGCAGCAGGAACCGCTGCAGATGGAAGCGAATCTGGAAGTTAACTTGAAGGGCGATATGGCATTAACCTTTACACTTCCAATCGTCATGAACCAAGATAAGATCTGGGTGAAGGTTCCTAATATTCCGACCCTTCCACTTCCGCAAGATCTAGTCGGCAAATTCATCGAAATGGATTTGAAACAGTTGGCTGAAGAGACAGGCGAGCCGCTTCCGACCGCAGCTGACATGAAGACGATGCAGAATTTCTCCAACGACTTGTTCAAAGCGATTGTAAGCAAATTCGATGAGAAGACATTCTTCTCGAAGGTAGACAAGAAAGATGCTGGTTTGCCGGATACAGTAAAAGCAAAGGAAATTGTGAAGTTCAACGTAACGAATGAGAGCTTTGATCAATTCATGACAACCTTTGTAAAGGACGCAGTTCCAGCTTTGACAGAAGTGGTGAGCAAAGAAGAATATCGCAAGCTGCTTAAATTGGAACAATCTGATATTGATGCGATGAAGAAAGATCTTCAGTCTGATGATAACGAGCTGAAGAAGGGCATCGAGGAAATCAAGAAAACGATGAAGATTAACGAGTTCAGCATGACGACGGCGATTGATAAAGATCAATTCCCTGCGTATCAGCAAATCGTGGCGAACCTTGAGTTTACAGAGGACGGCCAGCAGGCGAAAGTAGCTGCTCGCATTACAAACGAATACACGAACATTAATGGAAAAGCGGATTTCAAAATCGGCATTCCAACAGATGTGGTAACAATGGATCAACTGCAACAAATGTTCGGCGGATATTAATATCGTCGTCAAAAACCGACCCTCCAAGAGGGTCGGTTTTTTGTCGTTGTTGATGTGACAGGGCATGTACGCTTTCTCTAGGGTGATCCCATGACATTGTACCCCAGCATACAAAAAACTACATCTTTTGCCTTTGAAATCCTTGAAAACAGCGCTTACATGGATTTAATACAACGTTCCTTTAGTTTGTACACTATCTATTCCTTGAATAATGGAGCACAATGAATTAAAGCGTTTACATAACAAAAAAGGAGTTAGAATTCACATGAAGAAGAAGCATACGCCATGGAAAGTCTTGCTCGCAACAACACTCCTCTGCAGCTCTTTGACTGCATTTGCTCCAAATGCTTTTGCCGAACAACCGTATTCACCGTATTGGTTCCCCCAAGAACTGAAGCAATGGGAGCCTGGCGAAAACAAGGATGATATATTCAACAAATCAAGCATTCCGCTCGCAGATCGCTTTAAAGGCAAGCCCGTCAATGGAACGGCGTCGCCGGACCGCAGCGTCACTCATTTGGCTAGTATGCAAGCGCATACAATCGGGTTCCCTTCCCAAGGATCAGATGACTTTCACGCGTACGCATTCGGGTATTGGCAGTACATTGATCAGTACGTTGCATGGGGCGGTTCTGCCAAGCAAGGTATCATTGTAGCACCAAGCGCCGACATCATCGATGCCGCGCATAAGAACGGCGTTCCGGTGCTCGGCACCATATTCTTCCCGCCGAACGCTTACGGCGGCGATATCGAGTGGCTGCGTGAAGTCGTTCAAGAAGAGAATGGCCGCTTTCCGATTGCGGACAAATTAATTCAAGCCGCTGAATATTACGGATTTGACGGATGGTTCATCAATCAAGAGACGCATGATGGGACCGAGGAAGATGCCGCTAAAGTCCAGAAATTCATGAAATATTTCCAAGAACATAAACCTGCGAACATGAAGCTGCTCTGGTACGATTCGATGGTCAAAGACGGTAATGTCAGTTGGCAGGATGCTCTGAATGAGAAGAACGAATCGTTCTTGCAGGACGGCAGCCAACGCGTGTCCGACAACATGTTCGTCAACTTCAACTGGTTCAAGAAAGGCACTGTCGCCAGCTCCATTGACAAAGCCCAGCAATTGGGTCGCCAGCCTCAAGACCTGCTGTTCGGCATCGACGAGCAAGCAAGCGGCTTCAACCCGAACTGGAACAAGCTGTTCGAACAGAGCAAGGACGCTTCTGTGGGCTTGTACCGTCAAGACTGGACGACGTTCCATAACTCGGAGGATTCGGAAGATTTCTATAACAAAGAGAGAATGTATTGGGTTGGCTTGAACGGCACGCCAGAACGTCCGGTCAAGGACGGCAAGGATTGGAAAGGCGTCTCTAATTACATAGCGGAAAAATCCGTCGTCAACGACATGCCATTCGTGACGCACTTCAACACGGGTCATGGCAAGCAGTTCACTGTTCAAGGCGACGTCGTGTCCAACAAGACATGGAACAACTTGAGTCTGCAGGACATTATGCCGACATGGCGCTGGATTACGAAGAGCGACGGCGACCCGCTGAAAGCGGGCTTCGACTTTGACCGCGCATATTACGGAGGAAGCTCATTGAAGCTTGAAGGACATCTGTCGCCACAGAACAGCACGACTGCGAAGCTGTACGCTGCAGACTTGACGGTAAGTGAGCCTACTGTCGTATCCGCAACCTATTTTTCAAATGCGAGCAATTTCGACGTGAAGCTTGGACTCACCTTCAAAGATCAACTGAATGATGTCGTCCTTGTCGATCCGGAAGGCATTGCAGATAGTACACTAGCCGTTCAGCGGACTGTTACGGCTGCGACTTATCGCCAAGTTTCTGATCTAGCTGCCAGACACGCTGCGGACACGTTAACAGCGACAACACCAGCAACTGATATGGAACACACTGCTTCCGTAACGGACAGCGTGTACAAGCCAGGACAATGGAATACGATGAAGTTCTCATTGAAACCTTTTGCAGGGCGTGAAATTTCCGAGGTGTCCCTATATGTAGGCAGCAAGCAGGACATTGCTGATTTCTCCGTCAACATTGGTGAATTGTCCGTGTATAACGAATCGAAGCAAGCTGTTCTTCCGGGTGTGACGAACTTATCCGTTATCGACAACGAAGTGAAGGAAGGCATTTATAGCGATATTCGCTTATCTTGGGACAAATTGTCCGGTGATGTGCACCACTATGAAGTGTACCGGGTGAATCAGGACGGTTCGAAGGCGTTCTTAGGCGCGACGCCGAATTCAGCATACTACGTATCGAACATTCGCCGCGAAGGCAAAGAATCGCATTCAACGCTCCAAGTCGTTGCAGTTAGCCCGCAATTCACACGTGGCGAGTCAACTCGAATGAACATGGAATGGCCGGCTTATCCGAAGCCTAGTGCTGACTTCACGGCAGAGCATGTCATTGTCGAGCCAGGCGAAGCTGTGAAGTTCATCGATAAGTCTTCCGAAGTAACGGAAGTTCGCAGTTGGGAATTTCCAGGCGGTACACCTTCGTCCAGCACGGATGCGAACCCCGTGGTCGTGTATGACAAGGAAGGAACGTATCCAGTTATCTTGACCGTCAAAAATAGCGAGGGCGAAGACGTGAAGCGACAAGAGCAATTCATCCGCGTCACTCGAGATGAAGTTGCGCTGGCTCGCAACTTGGCGCTCGGCAAGAAGGTTACCGCAAGCAGCTTCGTCAGTGACGGTGAAGCGCCGAAATTCGCTGTAGACGGCAAAGTGACAGACAACAGTAAATGGTGTGCCGTATATACGACGAAGGACAAGTTCCCTCACTGGATGGTCGTGGATTTAGGAAAAGAATCGAAGCTGAGCAAATTTGTCATTCATCACGCAGAAAGCGGTGGCGAAGGTCCATCCTTGAATACACGAGGATTCAAGATTCAACTCAGCAATGATGGGGAGAATTGGACGGATGCGGTCACGGTGACGGATAACAGTTCGGCTGTATCCACACATCAGATTCCGCTGACAAATGCGCGTTACGTAAAGCTGATTACGACGCAACCGTCTCAAACCAGGGCAGACGTTGCTGCGCGCATTTATGAATTCGAAGCTCATGGCGTCTATGCGAAGACAACAGACGGCGATGGCAACTTGGGCGACAACGGTTCAAGCGATAACGAAAATAGCAGCAACAGCGGTTCAAGCGACAACGGAGACAGCAGCAACAGCAGCTATGACAGCACATCGTCTACGACCGTTACGCCGACACCGGATACGACAACTGACAAATCCGGTGACAAACCCGGAGACAATACAACAGGCGATAAAGATACAAATGATACAAAGCAGCCTGTTACATTTACTGATTTGAACGGACACTGGGCACAGGACGCGATTCAACGTCTGGCTAAAGAGCAGGTTATCACTGCTTATCCAGATGGCACGTTCAAGCCGCAGCGAAGCATGACGCGTGCGGAAGCGGCAGCCATGTTCGCGCGAGCGCTGCAATTGAACCCGGGCCAAGCAAGCGCTATCCAATTTGCCGATGTGACTGGAGATTATTGGGCAAAAGGGTTTATCGAAGCCGCAGCGCAGCAAGGCATCATCGTGGGCAATGATGCGAAGCAGTTCAAACCGAACGATTCGATTACACGCGAAGAACTGTCCGTGATGATCGTTCGCGCACTGAAGCTGACCGACGGCGCGCAAGTATTAACGTTTACAGACCGTGATGCCGTAGCACCGTGGGCACACGAAGCAGTGAAGATCGCAGCAGGCCATAATCTCGTGAAGGGCTATCCGGACGGAACCTTCCAACCGAAGCAATCCGTCAGCCGGGCTGAAGCGGCCCTTGTGATGAACCGTGTTATGGATAAGATGAAATAGTATGTGTTTCAATATAAGCCGCCTCCCGGGCCATCTACTGACTCGGGGGCGACTTTTTTTATTATTCTAATCTGAATCTTAACCTTCGGCATTCAGGAGCGGCAGTGAGGCAATGACATTTGACTCGGCTGTGTCGTAGATAAGATAGTGGATTCAGGAAGAGGGAGCGTTTACTCCTTTTTACGCAGACGGCGAAAAAACTGGGTCAGCATCGCCGCGCATTCGTCACGCAGTATGCCATCGATCACGTCCGCACGATGATTGAAACGGGACTCCTGCAGCAGATTCATAAGCGTTCCTGCGCACCCTGCCTTCGGATCAGTCGTCCCGTAGACGACACGTGGAACGCGTGACTGCACGATGGCTCCCGCGCACATCGGACACGGCTCCAAAGTTACGTATAATGTGCAATCGAGCAGGCGCCATGCCTGCAAGGCTTCGCTCGCTTGTCTTATGGCAATCATCTCGGCGTGGGCAGTGGAATCAAGCGTCGTCTCGCGCAGATTGTAGCCACGCCCTATGACGTCATCTCCGTGGACGACGATAGCGCCAATAGGAACCTCACCGATGGCTTCGGCTTTCTTCGCTTCTTCCATTGCGATACGCATCCAATGCTCGTGCTGCTTCATATCTTGCGGTTCAAGTGGTTGCATGTTCAAGCCAAAAACTTCCTTTCTTGGACAACGTTTCAGACTCGGCTAGAGGGTAGACGCCGAGGTGTGCAAAAGTCTAATCGTTATTCCCCGAACAAATATTCGTTGTTAACACTCTGTGTACAAGTATGTGGATAAGTATATATTTACTCACACTATTATACACATATTATCCATAACTGTTCACATTATGTGAATAAGTTGTTGATAACTATTTTTTGGCGCATAATCATACTCTGAACGCTACAATTATACTCTCATCCAGCAGTATTATCCAAAAACGATAGACAAATCGCTGCAAATTAAGATATGATTCGTAGAGAAGCTACAAATAAATACAACATTTGTCAGGAATATTCGTCATTATGAACAGGCGATAAGATAGACCTGATAGAGGTGAAGCATGCGACTTTCAATCAAAGCCAAGTTATCCATCTCCATATCCATCATTGTACTCGTTGTTCTTCTGCTTCATATGGTCCTCACCTACAATGTCACCAAGGACAAGCTTATCGAAGAAATACAGCAGCGTATGAACGTAATTGCACAGCAAATCAATGTATCCGTTCAGCAATCTCGATTGACCGCCAAGTCATTTGAAGTACAGCTAGCAGAAAAGCTGAAAATGGCTTCCATGTATGCAGCGGGTAAACTCCCTCCCCGTATCGACCAAGTATCAAATGAGCAACTACAGTCGATCTGTAAAGACCTAGGCATCTCCCATATGTCTTTGCTTCGTGCGGTGCCTGACAGCAGCGATATTATTATAGAGCGTTCTTCGGATCCGAGCGAAATCGGGATGTCCACAAAAAAATGGGGATACTGGCATACAGCATTTCAACAGCTGCTTGAGGCGCAACAAGTGTCGATTGCAAAAGGAGAGAAGCTGAAGAATTTCTGGTCCGGTCCATTTGATGTATCCACGTCCAACCCGAATCATATTGATAAATGGGGCTACTATTACGATGGCAAGCGGGATTATATCATTAATCCTTATATCCGCGATGATCGAGTGGATACGTTTCTTGAACTGACCAAGCCGGATAATCTAATCGAGCGGACGGTCAAGACCCAAGCGAGCGTCATTGAAATCGCTGCGCTCAACCCGGAAACATTCGACAGACCGCCGAAATTGACCGTGCGTCACGACGGCATTCAATTTGTTCGTCAGCAGGACAGTGCAGTGCTATATGGGAGCTATAATCTAAAGCATGGCCATGACAAGCAGTATGTGGATGAAGCGCTGGAGCAAGCGAAGCCGTTGTTCTACGAAGGACAGTTCGGTAACAGGACTATCATTAAAGGGTTCATCCCGATCCACGCTGAGAAGCCATATGTGTTGAATATTGCGATGGATTCCGATTCGCTCATGGCGACGCTGCATGATCAATTGATGCGGAATATCGCGATAGGCGTCGTACTGTTGGAGATCGTTCTCATTAGCAGTTATATATTGTCTGGAATGCTGATTCGTCCGATTCAATCAATATTAAATAAAGTAAATATGATATCGGTCGGTCATTTTCATACGAAATTGAACATTGAGCGCAAGGACGAGCTCGGACTTCTTGCACAGCGGATTAACTCGATGGCACGTAATCTGGATATGTCCACCGAACGGCTGCGGACATTGTATGAGGAGAACCGGGCGATGAAGGAGCATCTGGAGTCGTTCATCAACCAATCGAAAGATGCGATTCATGTGACGAACTTGCATGGACAAATCGAACGTGTCAATCAAGCGTTTGTCGATATGTACGGGTGGACGACAGACGAGGTAATCGGCAGTTCGCTGCCCAATATACCTGAGCACTTGCGAGACGAAGAACGCAAGATCGAAGAGTCGCTGCAGGCGGGTGATCCCGTAAGTATCAGAGAGACGACGAGGCTTACGAAGGATGGGCACCTGCTCGATGTGAGTGTCAGCACGTCGCCAATTTATGACGAAGCGGGTGAATGCATCGCTTGGGCGAGCATTACACGGGATATGACGAACCGTAAGCGGATGGAAGAGCTGCTCAGACGCTCCGAGAAGCTGACGACAGTCGGGCAATTGGCAGCGGGCGTCGCGCACGAAATCCGCAACCCGTTGACGACGCTGCGCGGATTTTTACAGCTGCAGCAGCAGACGAAGCGGATGAACGACGGGCACGTGGATATGATGCTGTCGGAATTGGACCGGATTAATCTCATCGTCAGTGAATTTCTCATTTTAGCGAAGCCGCAAGCAGTAAGCTTCCAGGCGAAGGATGTTCGTATCATATTGCAGGAGGTTCTTTCTCTATTAGACAGTCAAGCGCACTTGTATAACATTGAATTCGTGAAGCATTTCGATCAGGAAATTCCGTTGGTTAATTGTGAAGAGAATCAGCTTAAGCAGGTGTTCATCAACATTATTAAGAACGGAATGGAGGCAACGCCGAGCGAAGGGGAGATCGAGCTGCGCGTAGAGGCTCGGGGAACCAATGAGGTGGTCATTATCATTAAAGATTATGGCATTGGCATACCAGCAGATCACCTGGCTCGTCTGGGTGATCCGTTCTTTACCAACAAAGAACAGGGAACTGGTCTTGGCTTAATGGTCAGTCAACGCATCATTCATAATCATCGGGGAACAATGGACATTACGAGTGAGCTGAATCAGGGGACAGAAGTAACGATTGCACTCCCGGCAGTGGAAGTTGTGGAAGATCAGAAGACGTCGTGCCCGCTTCTACGGAGTGGAGCTCCAATGTAAACAAATACAGGGTGCCCTGCCGTACACGATAATGATTTTATCGCATACGTGCAGGGCACCCTTATATGGAAATGCATGCATACATTGAGTTAGTTTCCGGCCGATTCGTTTTCGGAACCAGCGCCGCTTTCGCCGCTTCCTCCGGGAGCCTGCTTGTCCGTAAATTTGCGCAGTACAGATACCTCGACGCGGCGGTTCTTCGCCTTGCCTTCTTCCGTGGCATTGTCTGCAACCGGATGATATTCGCCCATCCCCACGGCCTTGAACAGCTTAGGGTCGATACTCGAACGCTCCAGCACGACCTTCATAAAGCTGAGCGCCCGCGCTGAGCTCAGATCCCAGTTGGACTCAAAGCGGCTGTTCCGTATTGGACGATTGTCGGTGTGACCACTAATTACTATCTCATATCCTTGATACTGCTTCAGCATATCTCCAATAGTGAGGGCGAGTTGCTTCGAATCCTTCTTCAAGCTAGCTTTCCCCGAATCATAGAGCGCGCTATCCTTAATCGTGATCTTCAGCTCCGAATGATTCAGCTTCGTGTTGAGCTGGTCGGACAATCCGTTGCTGGCAATATAATTGTTCAACTTGCTTTGAAGTTGTTCCAGCTGCTCCTGCTCATGCTTTGCTTGCTGCATATATTGGTCCTGCTCGCGACTGCGTGATTTGGATGGGCTAGGCTCGAATTCCCCTGATCGTGAGCTATCGGACCGAATGACGGCCGTTTCATCCAATACCCCTACTCCGCCGTTGAAGGCGACGCTGAATGCTTGGCTCATCTGCTCGAACTTCTTCGCATCAACCGCGCTCATGCCGTATAACACGATGAATAGTGCAAGCAGCAGTGTTAAAATGTCGGCATACGGGATAAGCCAAGATTCGTCGGCATGCTCTTCGTGTGGTTGGCTGCGCTTCTTACTCATTGCGAGCCGCCTCCTTTAACCCCATTTCAGCACGTTCCTTCGGAGTCAAGAAGACAGACAGCTTCTGGTTAATGGCAATGGTCGATACTCCCGATTGAATCGACAACAATCCTTCTACCATCATGAGACGAATTTCGATTTCACCGTGTGACAGGCGCTTCAGCTTATTAGCAATCGGGTGCCACAGCACATAACCGGAGAATATCCCCATCAGCGTTGCGACGAAAGCCGCTGCGATGGCCTTGGTCAAATGCTCCATCTCGGACATGTTCCCCAGAGCGGCGATAAGTCCGATAACGGCGCCCAACACCCCAAGCGTCGGCGCGTACGTTCCGGCCTGGGAGAATATCAAAGCTCCCGCGCGGTGACGTTCTTCTGTTTCGTGAATATCCTCCATCAATACATCCCGAACAAAATCTTGGTCGTTACCGTCAATAATCATTCGCATTCCATTGCGAAGGAATTCATCGGGAATATCGTCAATATGCGACTCCAGCGCCAGCAAGCCTTCGCGGCGGGTAATGCTGGCCCATTCCATAAACATTTGAATCAGTTGAACCCGGTTGATAAGCTCCTGCTTCTTGAATATCAGGCCGAAGAGCTTCGGAAATTTCTTAATTTCTTTCATCGGGAAAGCGATGAAAAGCGAAGCCGCTGTACCGACGAAAATAATCATAATAGCGGCGGGATTGACGAGGCTTGTTAGAGGAGCCCCTTTGAAATACATCCCAAGCGTAACGGAGACGATACCGAGAATTAGACCAATAATAGTAGACAGTTCCATGTTTCCCTACACACCTCATCCATGAGTATAATGTGCTTCCTGCGTCCCGCATTCGACAGCGTTCAACGGAATGCGCGAAAAAAATGATGCAATACACTTTTTATCGGCAAAAGAGGCTCAATATTTTAATACAAAACCACTTATAAGTTTCACGGAGGTCAATCCATTAATGAAAAATCCGCTGCGACATGAGGAATGACATGGGATAGGCCACTTTAACCATATCTCGTTCAGGAAATTTTTGATTGACATTTATTGAGCGAGAGCCATACAATAGCAGTTAAATACTTAGTAAATCGATCGGAATATATGTATATGAAGAGGCGAAGCGAAAGAGGTGTTATACATGAGCAGGCTGTATGATTGCATCGTCATCGGAGCGGGATCGTTCGGGGCAAGCGCAGGTATGCATTTGGCACGGGAAGGAGCACACGTGCTTCTGTTGGATATGTTTCACCCACCGCATGGGCTCGGAAGCCACCATGGAGACACCCGTATTTTTCGTACCGCATATACGATGGGCTCGGCCTATGTGTGCTTGGCGGAGCGCGCACGGGTGGGGTGGCTTCATTTGGAAGAGGAAGCGCGCCGTCACCTTGGGTTAATGCCGGATGCTGCGAACAGAGCGGGCAGCTCGGACGAACAGCCGGAGCCGTTCAAGCTCTTTCTGCCGACTGGAGTGATCAGTGTCGGGGATGCGCATAGCGAGGCGCTAGCCAACAAGGAAGCGAGCTGTGTCGCGAACGGGGTTGCTTATGAACGGTGGGATGATCGGGAAACGAAACGAAGGCTGCCGGCGCTCTACGTTCCTGCCCATTATGAGGTTCTGTATGAACCGGAGGGCGGCGTATTATTCAGTGAACGGATTATTGAGAGCTATTTGAAGCTGGCCGAAGCATATGGTGCCGAATGGAAGCCGAATCATCCTGTGCAGCGTATTGCGACAGTGGGGAATGCGGTGGAAGTGTGGAGCGGGAATGAGCGCTTTGTCGCTTCCAAGGTACTAGTGACGACGGGAGCATGGCTTCCGCGGCTGCTGCCGTCTCTAGGTTTGCCCGTACAAGCGGAACGCCGCGCCGTCGCGTGGTTCGAGGACACGAGCGGAAGTTATTCTGCAGAACGGTTTCCCGCATTCATTGTTCATCAGAGCACAGATTCGGAGTATTACGGCCTTCCTTCGGTGCGCGGTTCCGGTATCAAGATAGGGCACCATCAGCAGGGACAGCCTTGGAACCCGGATGAAGAAGTCGCTCCGTTCGGCAGCTGCAGCGGTGAAGAACGGTTGCTCTCCGAATTCACGGCCCAGTCCTTCCCGGAGGCGGGGCGATGTATGCGCGGGGCTGCCTGCATGTACGAGATGACGCCAAGCGAGCACTTCATTATCGACAGACATCCCGACGAGCCAGCGGTTTGGTTCGCGGGCGGCGGCTCCGGACACGGATTTAAATTTGCCAGCGCTATCGGTGAAACGGTCAGTCGTTGGATGCTGCATGGGAAGCGGGAACCGGAACTTGAGGCGTTTTCGCTAGCATGTACAAGGTAGAACAACACAAAAGCATAAGTGAACAAGAGCAACCTGTTGACGATAGTTGGATCACCAAGAAGATAATAACCGATTAAGAAGGATCCGGCGGGAGGAGTGTTTTTTATGATTAAAAACCAATTTAATCTATCGGATAACTATAAATATGTAAATAGCAATGTGCGGGCGCGTTCAAAGCGGAGACGATTGTGGAAAGCAGGGGCGATCGGCACTTGGCTGCTCTTGATGGCCTTTGCGGCCGGCTGTGCTTCGGGTGCAGCCGGCTCGACGAGTGGAGCAGATGTATCCCCTGCAACTCCGGCAAAAGCGGATGGCGCAGCTGGAACGGGAAAGGTGATTCGCATTGGCTATCAGAAAGGCAATACACTGAACATTTTGAAAGTAAAGGGCAATCTGGATGAACGCTTAAAGTCAGAGGGTTATAAAGTGGAGTGGAAGGTATTCGCCGGCGGCAACTTCTTGCTGGAGGCGATGAGCAGCGGCAGCGTAGACTTCGGTCATGCGGCGGACGGATCCGGCGTGTTCGGGCAAGCGGGCAACAAGCCGTTCGTCTACGTAGCGAACGACCTCCCTAACCCGGAAGGGATAGGGATTGTGGTGCATTCCGATTCCGCCATCGAATCGATTGCCGAGCTGAAGGGCAAGAAGATTGCCGTCGCCAAGGGGGGCAATCACCACTATTTGGCCGTCCTTGCCCTCGAAAAGGCGGGGTTGAAGCTGGATGACGTGCAGTTTGTGTACGTGAAGGATGCATCGGAGGGGCGTGCGCTCTTTGAAACGAAACAGGTCGATGCGCTTGGCTCATGGGATCCTTTTTTCGCTGCGGTGGAAAATGATTTGAAGCCGCTCACGTTGACTGATGGGCAGGGATACTCGCCAAATCGGACCTTCTATTATGCCAATGAGCCATTTGCCAAAGATCATCCCGACTTGATTCGTCTCATTCTTGAAGAAATTCAGGAGGCGGATGAATGGGCGAATGAGCATAAACCCGAAGTTGTAAAGTTATTGTCAGATACATTAGGCATTGATGCAGATGCTATCGAGCGGGCCGTAGGGCGCCGCCAATACGGGGTGGAGCTGCTAAGTCCGGAAATTATTGCGCCTCAGCAGCAGTTGGCCGATACGTATCATCGCATCGGATTGATTCCAAGTCAGATACAAATCGCTGAACGAATGCCAGTTGACGCGCCGTGGGCGAAAGACGGCCCGATTCAGAACAAATAGGCCGTATAAGGGGGAATGCTTCATGAACACATCAAAAGCACCTGCCAATCCCAATATTCAATCCGTTCAATCTATTCAAACAAATATAAATTTCGATAAATCGCCTCATCCAGAAAGTACGCTTGCGAATCATATTCATCCGCCGCACACACGCCGCAGCGCAAGCTGGTGGCGTAAAGGCGGAAATGCCTTCATTCCATGGCTGCTGCCCATATTGCTGCTTGCCGCCTGGCAGGCGGCTTCCGCGGCAAATATGCTCTCGTCGCAGCTGTTGCCGGCTCCTTCCACAGTGCTGCATACGCTCTGGACACTGACGCTAAGCGGAGAACTGGCTCACCACATGAGCGTCAGCCTGACGAGGGCACTGGTCGGGTTCGTCATCGGAGGCGGTATTGGATTTCTGTTCGGCGTCTTGAGCGGCAGCTTCGACTGGTTCTATCGGCTGTTCGATACGTCGATTCAAATGATTCGCAACATACCGCATTTGGCGTTGGTTCCGCTCGTTATTATTTGGCTGGGCATCGATGAAGGCGCGAAAATATTTCTGGTTGCACTCGGGGTCATGTTCCCGATTTACGTCAATACGTATCATGGCATTCGCTCGGTAGATCAAGGCGTCGTGGAAATGGCAAAGGTGTATGGTCTGCGTTCCGCCTCCTTGTTCCGGCACGTCATTTTGCCAGGGGCGCTGCCATCGATCTTCGTCGGACTCCGCTATGCGCTAGGCGTGATGTGGCTAACCCTTATCGTCGCCGAGACGATCGCAACGGATGCGGGCGTCGGTTACCTCGCGATGAATGCGCGTGAGTTCATGCAGACCGACGTCATTATTTTAAGCATCGTGCTGTATGCAGCTTTCGGCAAAGCGGCGGATGTGATCGCGAAGCTGCTGGAACGGCGGGCGCTTCGTTGGAATGCGGCACATACATCATAACGTTCATGACGGTAAGCATACAGATGAAGGAGGGACGGACTTATGGGTATAAATGCAGCGCGTCCGTGGTCTGCCTTGTCGCCGAAGACTGGGGAGACTACGGTAGCAAAATCAGGTTCTGTGGCGGGAGCGGAACTACGAATAAACGGTGTCAGCAAATCATTTGGGGAGCAGCCTGTTCTGCATGAGCTGAACTTGACGATACAAGAGGGGCAGTTCGTAGCCGTGGTCGGTCGCAGCGGCTGCGGCAAGAGTACGCTTCTGCGCTTGTTGGCTGGATTGGAACTGCCGACCGCAGGCGGCATCACGATAGACGGAGAAGTGGTGAACGGGCTGCGTGAGAGCACGACGGTCATGTTCCAGGACAGCCGGCTCATCCCCTGGAAGACAGTCATCGATAACGTGGGGCTCGGATTGAAGGGAGACTGGCGGCCGCGGGCCGAAGCAGCACTACGGCAGGTGGGGCTGGACAATCGTAAGCACACTTGGCCGAATACACTGTCCGGAGGGCAGAAGCAGCGTGTCGCATTGGCTCGTGCGCTTGTGCGCAAGCCCAAGCTGCTGCTCTTGGATGAGCCGCTTAGCGCGCTTGATGCTTTAACGAAGCTGGAGATGCAACAGCTCCTTGCATCGCTGTGGGGGACTCAGCGTTTTACGACGCTGCTCGTAACCCATGATGTCAATGAGGCGGTCCGGCTCGCCGATCGCATTCTGCTCATTGACCGTGGCCGCGTTGCCTTGGATGTCGTCAATGACATCGCTCGGCCGCGTCAGGTGATGGACACCGCCTTCGGCAAACTGGAGAAGCGGGTGCTGGAGCGAATATTTGAGGAGCAATCCAATTAGACGAGCAGACGGGGAACAGAGCATACACAGCAGATAAGCGGAGGTGAGCCGTAGTGGCAAAGGTGACAGAGGATGCGGGAGTACGAATCATTGAGGGACGAAAAGATGCGGCGGCAGGGAAGGTGTCTGGTGAGGAATGCAAGGTGAAGCGGGGACTGAAGCAGATTGACCGCATCGCGGAGGAGATGCGTGCAGATGCGCAGGAGCTCGACGAGCAGCACGGCATCCCGGTGCTGCATGTGGACTCGCTGCGTCGTATCGGGTATCCGGCGTGGAATGTGCCGGAGGAGTATGGCGGTCAAGGCATGCCGCTCACTGCGTGGCTGGCGGCGCAAGAGCGTCTCGCGCAGGGCAATCCGTCCGTGGCGCTCGGTATCGGCTGGCACATGGGCATCGTGCATGACTTAGCGGAGAAGCGGCCGTGGCCTGAGCCGATCTTCGCCGATATAAGCCGCCGCATTGTGGAAGAAGGCGGGCTCATCAACCGCGCGGCGATGGAGGTTGGCGGAGGCAGTCCTTCAAGAGGGGGGAAGCCGCGCACAACGGCGCAGCCGCTGGCTCAGGGCGGGTATGTGGTGAACGGACGTAAAACATTTACTACGTTTGCTCCGCTCTTGCAGTGGTTTATTGTGACGGCGACTGTCGAAGGTACGAACGATGTCATCGATCTGATTATTCCTCGTGAAGCTGAAGGAGTGTCCATCGAGTGGACGTGGAACATGACAGGCATGCGCGGAACGGCTAGCCATGATCTTGTGTTGGATAATGTGTCAGTTCCAGAGGAGGCGAGAGTCATGCTGCACAGCTTGGAGGATGTTCGCAGGCCAAATCCATATCTGCTGCATATTCCAGCGTGCTATTTAGGCATAGCAGTGGCGGCGCGTGACGAGGCGCTGTCGTTCTCAACGACATACACGCCGCCTTCATTGCAGCATCCGATTGCCAAGACGGCCCATGTGGAGCGCCTGTTGGGCGAGATGGAGGTGGATTTGATCGCGGCAAGGCATCTGCTCTATGGTGTGGCAAAGGAATGGGAAACGAAAGGCTCGGAGCAGCCACCCCAGCGGCTTACGGATCTTGTTGCAGTGAAAACGTTCGTGGTGCAGACGGCGTTGTCGGTCGTGGACAAAGCGATGCGCATCGTCGGCGCGCACAGTCTGAGCATGGATCATCCGCTGCAGCGCATGTACCGGGACGTTCGTTTCGGGCTGCACAATCCGCCGATGGAGGATATCGCGCTGCAGCAGTTGGCACGGCGTGCGGTACATGTGTGGGAGCAGGCGAAGCGGCAAAGTAACGGAGAGTGAAGGGCGAATGATGGGAAGGCAACGGTAAAAAAATAGTGTTGATAAGGGGGAATCGCCGCAGATTCTCCCTTTTTTCTTATTTAGAAATGTTTAAGTTATGCTGCTGGTTCCATACATTGCCGCACTCTCCCCTTCATTCAGAAGGCAGCCCTTCCTTTTAAAACGAAAACATACTGCCGGTCTGCCGTACGTTAGCCCTTAGCTCCATTCTCCCACACAGTCAGGAGGGATAACGAAGGGGAACAGGTACATGCCGTGTCGTACGAGGGTATCATGCCATGAAACGGCCAATCATGACGGCAGTTCACAGAGCCGTCATTAGGTGTGCGGCCTACTGATGGAAGGGGAGAATGAAGCAAAGAGATGGATGAAGTGAAACACCGTCAGTCTGAAGGTGCTGCTGTTGCATGAACGGAGCAGTTCGTTATGATACATAAACCAAAGAAAGCGCTATCAAAAAATACGCGGACGGGGATACTTGTTCTGTCATTTGGTAAGGGAAAACGATATATTTGAGGTGGGACCATGAAGCCTTCCGATTGGACCGAAGTAAGTTGAATGCTTCGAGGGCGCCCCTTACATGGGTAAGCTAGAAGGAGGAAGTGGAAGAAAGAAAATGGAAATAATTATAACAATTGGAGGAACGATAATATGCAATCGGTACAACCTCACATTCGTATCGGAACTCATATGACCCAAGCACGCTATGCCGTTCTTCCGGGTGACCCGAAGCGTGTCGGTGCGCGCTGATGCATACTGCTGACGAGCTGAAGCTGCCATGGCATTGCGGCCGCATTCGCAGTCACGACAGTTTCTATACGGACCGAGAGGAAGAAATCGACCGCTACTGGTCAGGGAAGGGCATTTTAGCCGCCGATATGGAAACATCCGCATTATTTGTAATTGGAGGCTTGCGGGGAATGCGTACGGCATCCATACTTAATGTTGTGGTCGAGCACGAAGGCGACCTGGAGCAGGGCATTAACAATTTGGTGGCTCAGGAAGACGCATGCGCACTTGGCGAAGAGCGTGAAATCCGGCTTGCCTTAGAGGCGATTCGAGCGGATGCACAGCGCTTGGCGCGCTAATCAGATCAGGATACGGCATTACGGAAGCAACCTATATAATTAGTATCTAACTAAATGTTCTAGGAGGTATGATTATGTCCAAACGAAGTATGTGGTCCATCTCCACGGCAGCGCTAGTGTTGATTCCCGTAGCTGTCGGCATTAATTACATAGGGAAATTATTTGCAGGCGTGCTGAAGCTGCCGCTATGGCTGGACGCCATCGGGACGGTACTGTCCAGTATGCTGGCGGGGCCAGTTATCGGCGGGTTGTCAGGGCTAATCAACAACATCATTTACGGCTTAACTATGGATCCCATTTCATTCGTCTATGCGCTTACGAGCGTGTTCATTGGATTGGCAGCTGGGATTATGGCGCATAAAGGGTGGATATCAAGCTGGGGTAAAGCCGCTGTCGTCGGTTTGGTGGTCGGCTTGACGGCGGTCGTCATCTCCACGCCGCTCAACATTTGGTTCTGGGGCGGACAGACGGGGAACTTATGGGGCGACATCGTATTCGGCTATGTGCTTAATGCGACGAAGTCGGTATGGCTGGCTTCTTTCGTTGATGAGCTAGTCGTCGACCTGCCAGACAAATTGCTAACGGTGCTGGCCGCTTATGGCATATACCGCATGCTGCCGAAGAGTCTGATTCACATGTACAAAAATAATGACAACATTGAATCTCTATAAGGGCTTATTCAAAAAGGTGGGAAAAGCATGAAATCAATGAGCCTGTATGTTGAGCGGGAGTCTACGGTGCATCACATCGATCCCATTACGAAGCTTGTCTATATTGCTGCTGCCATCGCGCTGCCCATTATCTTGCCATCCTTACATACGGCCTGGATTTGCATGCTCATTAGTTTCGTCATCCTTGGTATGGGGAGGGTGCTGACACGATCGCTCCCCATTATCGGCTTCGTCGGCTTCATTTTGCTGACGGTCGTCATCATTCAAGGCTTCTTTCATGTTGGCAACGAGACGGTGCTATTCCGATTAGGCTCCTGGCCCTTCTATGAGGAAGGGCTCCTATTTGCCATGGGCATTACGTTCCGCGCATTGAATATTGTAGGGGCCTTCCTTATTCTCGTATTAACGACTAAGCCTTCTGACCTGGTGGAATCCTTAGTGCGCAAAGGCTTGTCTCCCCGAATTGGGTATGTGTTGAGTTCGGTGTTCCAGATTATTCCGCAAATGATGGCCACCGTGGATACGATTACGGATGCGCAGCGTTCTAGAGGGATGGAGACGGAAGGGAAGCTGATGACGCGCATTAAGGCGTTTCTCCCGCTTATCGGTCCTGTCGTGCTCAGCTCGCTCATAGATACGAAAGAACGGACGCTGGCGCTGCAAGTGCGCGGCTTCAACGTGAAGGGAAGCAAGACGTTCCTGAACGAAGAGAAGATGTACCGGTACGGTTCTGCCATGCGTTGGAGTATGCTGGCGATTGTGATCGGTGCCGTGATTTGGAGGGTGATCGCATGAGCCTCATTGAAGTGGAACATCTCAAATACCGCTACCCCGCGACAGAGAAGTTGGCGCTGAATGATATTTCACTGACGGCGGAAGCGGGTGAATTGATCGGTATTGTCGGGAAAAATAAGGCTGGAAAGACCACCTTCTGCCAAGCGTTGGTCGGTCTGGTGCCGCACTTCTACAAAGGCGCATACGGAGGCAGCGTCCGCATCGGCGGCATGGATGTCAAGGAGAGCGGTGTGGACGAGACGATTCGCAAAGTCGGTATCGTCTTTCAAAATCCGTTCACCCAAGTGACCGGATCGAAGCTTACCGTGTACGAGGAGATTGCCTTTGGTCTTGAACATTTAGGCATCGCGAGACAAGACATGATGGAGCGTATTGATCATGCGCTGCATTTGCTCGATATTGAAGCGTACAAAGACCGCGCTCCCTTCGATTTGTCGGGCGGTCAGATGCAGCGTATGGCCATTGCAAGCGTCATCGCGATGCGGCCGCAGGTCATCGTGCTCGATGAACCGACGTCTCAGCTTGACCCGCAAGGGTCAGAGGAGGTGTTCCGTGCCATTCAAAGCTTGAGCCGCGAGGGCATAACGGTCATTTTGGCTGAGCATAAGATAGAGAAGCTTGCTGCTTATGCCGATCGGATCGCGCTGCTTCATGAAGGGATGCTGATCGATTATGATACGCCCTCCCGTGTATTTTCGCGCAGCGATTTGGCTGAGTACGGTGTAGAGGCGCCGATATACACACGAGTGTGTCAAGCGATTGGCTTCCGTATGCTGGATATGGATACGTATCCCGTAACGCTGGAAGAAGCGCAGGCGGCATATAAAGCGCAGCACAGCGCAATCTCGGCTTCATCACAAGAAGAGCAGGGTGGGCGTTATGATTAAAATACAGGATGTATGCTTTGGATATAACGAGGGACAGGACGTATTGCAAGGCTTGACGCTTGAGTTCGATCAGCGTACGACAGCCATCATCGGTCAGAATGGCGCTGGCAAGACGACGTTGGTCAAGCTGCTGAAGGGGCTGCTCAAGCCGACTGGCGGGGATATTTGGGTTGCTAGAGTCAATTCGAAGAATGTCACCGTGGCTCAATTGGCAGGCAAGATCGGATTGGTTTTCCAAAATCCGAATGATCAAATTTTCAAGCGCACGGTGTTGGAAGAAGTCATGTTCGGGCCCTTGAACATGAAGGTGGAGACCGCCGCTGCGAAGCAGCAAGCTCTGCAAGCGCTCGATATGGTCGGACTGGCCGATCAGACCGATGTCAATCCGCACGATCTGGGGCTATCGGAGAAGAAACTGATTAGCATCGCTTCGATCGTTGCCATGAATACCGACATTATCATTTTGGACGAGCCGACGATTGCGCAGGACGCTGCGGGGAAACGCCGCATCGCACAAATCATTGAGCAGCTGAGCCAAGAGGGCAAGCTGGTCATGACCATATTGCACGATATGGACTTTGTTGCCGCGCACTTTGAACGGACGATCGTCATGAACAGAGGAAAAGTGGTGCTGGATGACAAGACGAGAGAGGTGTTCTCTCATCAGGATTTACTGAGAGAGGCTTGCTTGGATACCCCTTACGTCACACAGCTGGGTAAGCAGTGGGGCTTGCCAGAGACGGTCTTGACTGCTGAAGAGCTGATTGCCGCCATGAAGAGGCCGCGATAGCGCAGACATTATATTCTGTGTCACCCAACCAACGATAAGGAAGCACTTTGTCTGATTGCAAGACAGGGAGAAATGAATAAAAAAAGGGGACTGATCGCACTGTTGCTTATTGCGTCCGTAAGCATGGCCACGTTGCGTTCTGCCACCACACCATCGCCGAACGAAACATCACCCACGCAGGGGGAGACGCAGGATAAAACGAAGCAAGGCGATTCAGGGACAGCGGGTGCAGAACAACCGTCAACGGGCTCGCCTAATTCGGACAATGCAGACGATTCATCCACACCAAACCAGTCATCGAACCAAGACGACTCCTCGACACAGGGGGAGCCAGGGACGTTTACAGTCACCGTGAAGAATGAAGCGGGCGAAGCGCTTAGCGTGAATAACGAGTTGACGTTGAAATAACGAAAAAAGGGCTCCGGAGCGCCCTTTTTTCGTCCAACATTCGAGCGAGACGGGGGAGATGTGCTACAATACGGTTAAGTTGATTTGAGGGGAGTTAGCAAGCAAATGGGCGTTGCATTCGGAAGACTATACAAAGACATCTTGGAAGAATTGACGGTGGCGGTCGGGCTTATCCCTGACGGATACACCTTTTTTGACATGACGGAAGAAGAGTGGACCGCACTTGGTGACACAGAACGACAGGAAGTGTTGGAAGCGCTCGCAGATGATGTGTTTTACGGATTGGGACAGGAGAAGCTGCTCTTTATCGGCAGCGGCAGTGTCCAGCATGATCCGAAGTTCCACATTATAGAAGTCGTGGTGGACAGCGAAACGGTGGCTACGATACAGCTGACTTAAATAGGGTGTTACCGCTCTGCCTCTTCAGCTAGCGGATCGAACACCATGCAGTAGAATTGTCCATGTCCGGTCGGAGTTGGCCGTTCATACGTATCGGTAATCCGAAATCCGGCTTTCTTATATGCGCGAATGGCGCGCTCGTTCCAAGTCAGCACTTCCAGATCAATCTCATCCTCTGGATGACGGCGGAGGGCTTCATCTACAATGACTTGGACGAACGATGCGCCTTGACCTTGACCGAGCATATCGGGGCGCATGCCCAAGCCTAAGCGAGTGACGCCGACGAGCGGGAACAGCTGCGCGAACCCTGCAAGTTCGTCTGCCGCATTGGTAACGGAGACGTATTGGTCGCGTCGGATGTCAGGGTCGCCCATTTCTATGCCGAGCGCTTTCGTCTGATTCCACGGCAGGAAGCCGTACAGGTGATAGGGCGGCTCATATGTCCACGCGCAGATCTGTTCCGCATCTTCTTCTGTCATCGGGCGTACGCCGAATGGGGAGGATAAGGAATTGGGTGCAGCCGCATCTGGCTGAGGAGCTTGGCTGTCAGAATATTGGTCTGAACTATGGGATGATGACATGGATTAGACCCCCTTCAGGTATATGATAATATTGTGACAGGTTTGGATTCAATTGACAATATACATGCGGGCGGTTCAAATAGAAGAATAGGGTGCTGCGGCGCCCGTTAAGAGGGGGAATCGAAATGAAGCAGCAGACATGGATGATCTCATTCGAGGAAGTGCAGTCTCTGTTGGGACAAGCCAGAGTTGTCATTGCAGACTGCCGCTTCTGGCTGGCAGAGCCGGAACGCGGGCATGCCGCCTATGAGGAAGGACATCTTCCTGGCGCGATCTACTTTAACTTGGACCATGATTTGTCATCGCCTGTGGGCGCTCATGGCGGACGGCATCCGCTGCCTTCGCCAGAGATGCTCTCCAACAGGCTGGGGGAACGTGGGATTGACCGTGATACGACTGTCATTGTCTATGATGACCAGGGCGGGGCGATGGCGAGCAGGTTATGGTGGCTGCTGCAATATGTAGGACATCAGGGCATCGTTAAAGTGATGGACGGCGGCTACAGCGATTGGGCGAAGCTCGGCTACCCGATAAGCACGGGACAGCCATCCCCGGCTGCCCGCATATATGAGCCGCATGTCCGTCCAGATCTGGTCATACATATGAAAGACGTAAGAGAACGGCTGGGCCGTCCGGGTGTCGTGCTGATCGATTCACGCGAGCCTGCGCGATATGCAGGAGAATCGGAGTCGATCGATCCGAAGGCAGGCCATATTCCCGGCGCGGTGAATCATTTCTGGCGCTATGGTGTGGACGAGACGTCGGGACGATGGAAAGCCGTCGGATCGCAGCGTGAAGCGTGGGATCGGCTCGTGAAAGAGGCGGATGAGATTATCGTGTACTGCGGTTCAGGGGTTACTGCTTGCCCGAATGTGCTATCCTTGTGGCAATCGGGTTATCCGCGCGTCAAGCTGTATGCGGGAAGCTGGAGCGATTGGATTAGCTATGAGGAGAATCCAATTGCGGTGGGGGAAGAGGAGAAGGCGTAAGCAGTTATACAGGTTGTAACACGGAGTACGTCGTCGCTCATGTAACGATGTACTCCTTTGCTTTGTGTCCAGGAGTGTCGAGGTCAATTTGCACGTGCATGCAATTCCACTTGATTTACAACCTCACGCGCGAGAAACAGCGGGGTCATCCCTCGTGTGGTCCTTAAAACGGGAGAGTCGACAAGGGACTAATTCGCTTCTTGCTTCCCGATTGATTATTTCACTTGCAGCCAGACGCGCAATCAGCGGCGCCAGCGTAATTGCAGAATGCATCACTGTCAGATAAAGTCCCTTTATGTGATCATGGAAGCCCACGATCGGATAGCCGTCTTCAGGCATTGGTCTCATCCCGACCTGGATGCTTTCCAGTTCCAATTGATTCCCGCCCTTCAGACTGCGACGCAACGTCTCGAACGCTCGCTTGCCGACCGCCTCTGGCCCGTTTTCTTCCGACTCGTCGATATAATCTTCCGCAGCCAGCAGCGTTTGATCCGTCAGTTGACGCGCTTCAAATTGCGCATTTGAGATTAATGTGCGTATCAGCTTATTCGCAGTTTTCATCCGAATCAGAATGGAAGGCGACGGCGTTACCGGCACGGGACAACCTAACGGGTTGCAAAGTTCGGGTATGCCTGTACCTGCGGCCAATACCACGACATCCGACTCCAGAAAACCCTTGGACGTGTGGACGCCGACCAGGCAGGAATCTTCTTGCTGCAGCTGTGTAACGTTGGTACCGAACTGAACCTTTGCTCCGTACTCCCGCGCTTTGCTCAACAACAGATCCGTTAACCCTATCGGGTCCACCGCACCTTCTTCGCTGACAAACATCGCTTCATCCGGATATTCCTTCAGATTCGGTTCCAATGCCTCAAGCTGCTCCCGGTTTAATTTTTGAAAACGGAGTTGCTCCCTTAGGGGCGGATTGTCCCAAGTCAGCGCCCCGTGCCAATGAATTTGCAGTTCGGGCAACTCTTGCTGAAGCGTATGATATTCTTCACAAGCCGCATCGTACAAATGCCAGTATTCGGGAGCCACCCTATGCGTCGTATGTATCCAGGCAAACGATTTTTCCGTGACTTCACGCGCCGCGGCGGGGTGTCGTTCAATAACGGTTACATCTTGATTTCGTTTGGCCAGATGATAGGCCACGGACGCCCCGACAATTCCTGCGCCAATAATCACGATTTTTTGTTTACTCAATAATGACTCCCCCTTTGTCACCTTATTGTAGCATAGGCGTCATAATAATCCGACGTCATAACATATGAGGACAGCTGGAGCGATTGGATTAGCTATCCGGACAATCCGGTGGCCACTGGGAAAGAGTAAAGCTGAAGAGCCCGCGTCTGACGAGGCCACTGAAAAACTTATACTATTAATTTTGTGAAATGAAATTAACTTGATAAAGGCGACTTTTCATTCAATCCTGAATGGAAAGTCGCCTTTATTTATGTTCTTCTCTATCTCTTTTACTTCATAATTGTCAATATTCTTTTGAGATTGACAGCGAATATGGCCATTGCTCCTTGCATGTGCATGCCAACCAGACCCGAGGAAGATGCTACATCATACCTGTAGGGCTTCCGCAATAGCTTAACTCTATATTAGCGAACTTAAATCAACTTTAAAAAGAACCTTGAAATAAGTTGAAAAAACATCTTGTAAGAAGCAGAAAAAGAGGTTAATATATTTTTATTGACTGTATAGTTAATTTATAGTCATTAAAAGGAGGGGTATTATGCCTAAGATTGTCACCGAACATGAAAAAGAAATGGTGAGAGAAGCGATGTATACAAAAGGGATTGAACTGATTCGCAAAAAAGGCGTAAAGCGGGTTACTGTGGAGGATATCACCATTGCGACAAATATCGGTAAAGGTTCCTTTTACTCGTACTACAATTCCAAAGAAGAACTCCTCTATACGATTATCAAAAAGAACGAGAATAGAATGTTTGAGAGAGTGGAGTCCGTTTTGTCCAAAAAAATAAAATTGAAAGAAAAGCTTATAAAGGCATTGAAGGAAATCTATCTGGCAGCGGACAGTATTGTTCTCTACGTTTCTCCATCGGATATAGAGTATCTGCTTCGTAAGCTTCCAGATGAGGCGGCAGACTGGGAAGCATTAAAATCAAACGACTATTTTAGCAGGACCCTGTCGCTTTGCGGCATTGACGAATCGGGATGCGAGATTGATGTGCTTGCATATTTAATGAATGCGCTCCATTTTATTGGTTCGACAGATATGCCTTTTGGTGAGCGGGGAAGAGAGAAGGCCTTGGATATACTCGTCCATTCCATTGCCGACTACATGGCGGGGGGAGCCAAGCAATGAGAGAATTCCTAAAGAAATACAAACTGTCGTATGGGATTGACCACAATTGTTCCGTTGAGCAGATCCGCGGTCATATCGGTTATCGGAGGTACCTATGAGCGTTTTATTGATAGTTTTAAGCGGATTGCTTATATTAATGGTTTGCTTGGTTCTGTTTGTCCAGTACAAGAAAAAGAAGAAGGCAAATCAAATTCGGATTACTCCCATGAGTAATGGCATTGATTGCAGAGAATTCGTAACCATCGGCGGCATTTCGCAATATTTGCATCATCGGGGCGAGGACATTGACAATCCTGTGATGCTGTTTTTGCACGGCGGCCCGGGAGAGCCTATACTGCCGTTTGCCCAAGAGTTTCAGATCCCGTGGGAGAAGCGTGTCACGGTCGTACATTGGGATCAAAGAAACAGCGGCAAAACCTATTTCAATAATGATCCGAAACAAGTTGCGCCAACAACCACGGTTGACCGTATCGTTCAGGATACTTATGAAATTGTGAAATATTTGAAAAAAAAGTATCACAAAGAGAAGATTATCATTTTGGGACATTCATGGGGCTCGGTGCTAGGCAGCCTGTTCAGTAAAAAATATCCGGAGCTAGTGCAGGCTTATATCGGCGTTGGGCAGGTTGTCAATATGATTGACAATGAACGCGTCGGCTATGAAAAAGTAATGGAATCGGCAAAAGAAGCGGGAAACGACAACGATTATCGAGCTCTTCTTCGTTTGAAACCTTACCCTCCGCTCGCATTCGATGACGAAATGATCAGGAAACTTACGAAGGCTCGAAAATTTCAAAGAAAATATAAGTTATCGGCCGGTCCAACAATAGAGCTTATCATCAATGCTTTATGTTCACCATTTTATACGCTCAAGGATATGAGCTATTTTTTCATCTCCGGAGCATTTGGCGACGGACAGCGTCATATTTGGAAATATTTACTGGAATCGTTCGATCTATCGTCTATGGGCGCTACATTTGAAATACCTGTCTTTTATATACATGGCGAGCGGGACTGGCAAACACCCTATCCGCTGGCACAGGAATTCTTTTCAACAATAAAAGCGCCGCTCAAGCTGTTTTACTCCATTCCGGATGCGGGTCATATTGCCATGCTTGACCGGAAGGAGAAATTCAACGAGGCGTTATTTGATATTTTGGAGCGAACGAATGCTATGGCGACGGCCAAGTGAGTCTCTGCACAGGGCTCCGTTAATACAGGCGGATGCGCTTATTGTCGCGGTCAATATCCATGCAATTTTACGAAATAGCGGAAAGTGCGTTGAAGTGCTTGCAGGCGAGATGTTGAAGGCTGCCCATAGGTTCTGCGCGGAGCCGGGCGTTTTGGGCACTTGGGTGGTGTAGTCTAAGTTTTAGAGGCTTACCGATGGTGGTGTATCCCTGAACAAGGTCCCCGTTTTGAAACGAATGTAGCTACGAATGTCCAAAGGATAGCTTTCTCTGCCGTGTATTGTGGCAGGGCTCTGGACGAAGGGCACATCGTATTAATGGCGCTGATGGAGTTTGCTCTCAGAGCCGTTCCTTCCACAACTTGTGGCAATGTCTCTGAAAGCATTTTCCACCACAATTGACAGCTGGAGCGATTGGTGCTCCTATGAAGATAATCCGGTGGCGACGGGCAATGAATGAACCAACCGAGAGGCCGCGACGGACGCGGCCTCTTTGCTCTGCAATAGTTCAATCTGCTCTGTATAACGCAAGTGCAGTATTTACTATTTCTTTTTTTGTGTTACCTTGCCTTTAACATCCCCGATGCTTACTTTACCGTTGCCGGACTGTGTAATGGCTGCATCCTTCGCCACGCCGTCGATGTCAAGAGAGCCGTCTCTGACGTCAATCACAGCCGAGCCTCCCACCTGCTCGATGATGATGTGTCCATTAATGTTCGCGATGGTTACGTCCGATGCAATCTCGCGGATTGTAATATCGCCGTCTCTATTATCTATATCAAGGGGTCCTGCTGTGTTTAACACTTGAATATTGCCGTTTATATTGCCTATTTTAACATTCGAAGACATATTGGATATGTGCATATCCCCATCCCTATGGGACATGATGTCCACCTGAAGGTGCTTCGGCACCTTGATTTGAAGATCAACAAAGCCTGAACCCATCGCCAAAAATTGACCTTCAAATGAGGCGTCCAAATAAGCGGTGCCTTCCCGATCCTCCAATGTAAGCTTCAACTTGTCCAAACTGACACCTTTAGCCCTTGCCTGGGCCGTGACTTCAATCTTGTCCGAGTCCGTATGGCCTGCAATCTCAATTTTCCCATTTCGGTTGTCAATTACAAGCTTCGAGAGACCGGCTGTCTGTAATTCCAGATCCCTGGTTTCCGTTTGTTCCTCGCCCGTCCCGCATGCCGCAATCAGAAACAGCATAGATAGGACGATTGCACACTTCAACACTTTCTTCATATGTTTCTCCCCATTTCTTGTTTTTGTTAGTCATGCCACATCGCGTTTTACAAATAAGGGATACGATATCAAATGCATCACCGCTAGGTGAAGCACGATAAATACAACGGAAAATTCGAGCGTGATTCCGTCAACGGAAGGCGTACCATAGAAGAATGGCGTGAAATCCGTATGTGAAAACACAAAGTATTTCGTCCAGGCCCAGCCGTTCATTGCAATCGCCATAATAAATCCAGTCAGCGATACGAGAAGGGATATGACAATAGAGAACGTCGTGCTCCGAAAGGCTGCGGAAATCATAAAAGCCAACGTAATCGCCACTAACATGAATGGAATATTGAACACATACCCCCCGAGCAAAGCCTGCAGCATGGGAACCTCGCCTACGGTCTGATTTTTCACATACAAATAGTGATCGCCTAAACCGTCAAAACCGAATATGAATCCACCGAATAGAATGGACACCAGCATGCCAATCAGAGACAGAAAGAGACCGAACAAGATAGCGGCAGCATATTTCGAAAAATAGATCTTTGTACGGCTGGCCGATCGGGTCAATAACAGCTTGATCGTGCCCGACACAAATTCGGCAGCAACAATTTCACCGGCAATAATGATGGAAATGAGGGAAACCGCAAAAATAATATTGCCCACTTGGCTCACAGCAAAGCTCCACGCATTCGTGTGCGGCGCCTGATCGTGCTCCAAGTAGTATTGATTCAGCAGCATGTTCTTCTCCGCTTGCTTCACTTCGATCTTCAGCGCATCTGGCTTTGCCGCTTCCTGCTTAAGCAAAATATTCTCTTGTTCGAGCTGCGTCCGCCAATCTTCACTGACAGCGCTGCTTCCCGATGTTTTCAGATTTACAATCTGGAGCAGCACGTAGATTACTACCAACGTGACCATAACCCAGGTGCGTCTCCGCTTATAAATTTTCATGTTTTCGTTGCGAATTAAAGGTATCAAAGGTTGTCTCCTCCCGTAATCTCCATAAACTTGTCCTCAAGCGTCCTCTTTATCGTATGGACACCGAATACACTTATTCCGGCAGCCATCAGCTTCTGATTGATTTCCGGAATGCGCGCTTTCGGAATGCGAACCTGTATCTGTCGTTGGTCTGTCATGATTTCCTCGCCGGACATTAAGGATTGCAGAATCTGTACGGCCAGATCCGGGCGGTCGACTTCAAACCGGACTTGGGAGAGTTCCTCTTCCACCATGTCCGCCATGTTATGCATTCCGACCAGCTTCCCTTTTTGTAAAATAGCGACCCGATCGCACATCATCTCCATCTCGGACATCAGATGACTGGAGATGACGACACCGACGCCTTCTTTTTGCGCCAGGTTTCTTAAATGCCCTCTCAGCTCGCGGATTCCGGCCGGATCGAGTCCGTTTGTCGGCTCGTCTAGAACGAGCAGGGAAGGCTTATGGACGAGGACGACGGCAAGGCCCAAGCGCTGCCGCATGCCAAGCGAATAGGTCGCGACTTTATCGTTGATGCTATGCTCCAAATCAACTAAAGAAACGACCTCCCGCATTCGTTTTTCTGTCACGCCCGGTGTCATTCTGGAGAAATGAATCAAATTATCATAGCCGGATAAGTATTTGTATAAATCCGGATTTTCCACAATAACTCCTACATGCTTCATCGCCTGTTCAAAATGAGTATGCGCATCGATTCCATGAATGAGCACTTGGCCGCCTGATTTGGAGCTCAGGCCGGCGATCATTCGAATCGTGGTCGTTTTTCCCGCCCCGTTCGGACCGAGCAAGCCCAGAATTTCTCCCTTTTCCATTTCCAACGTTACATGGTCTACAATGATCTTGTTGCCTATCTTTTTCGTAAGATCACGAAATTGCAGCAGCGACAATGACTCGCACTCCCTTTTGTTAATGAATTGAATGAGATATAATTTCCGTGTTCAACTGGATTCATCTCATCCACCATCAAGCCTAACAAACCAGCTGTCATAACACCCAGTGACAAAGCGTCATAACCTTGATATGACAAGGGAAAACGGGATTTTTTATACCGTTTGTCATTCATTTCACATTGGTTGATCGGAGTTGTGCATATGCGCCTTTTTAACAAGCGATGGTCTTGGCAGGATTGGACCATGTATATCATTCGAATCGTATGGGTCGCAGCCGTCATCCTGTTGATGTATCAGGATAAGCCGGCTTTTCCTTTTTGGCCGGTGCTTGTTTCTCTGCTGGCTTGCCATACGATTCCTTTTTTATTTGTGAAGAGTCACTATTCCCGTTATTTCATAGCGGAATGCTTATTTGCCGGAGGTTTGTCGCTTTTCCTTGCTTATGATCTCGAATTAATCCGGCTATTTCCTCCTGCGCTCTTTACGATTGCATTCTACAGCCGTGGCAAAGCGCATTGGTTCTCGCTGCCCATCGCCGTAATTCTGTTCACATTAAGTGTAGGCGAATCAATTTCCGCATCGCTGTCACATCCTTTGATATGGCAAAGCTTAGCGGATGCCCTTCTCTTCTATGGGATTAGCTTCGCTCTGCAAAAAGGGGCTGTGTCCATCGATGCCATTAAACAGAAGCTCGCGTTGATTAAAGAGCAATATACGATTCTGGAGCAATACTCATCACAGATCGAACGAATGACGCTGCTGGAAGAACGATACCGTATGGCCCGCGAATTGCATGATACGATCGGACACACCTTTACCTCGATGATATTGGGAATGGAAACATTGCGTCCCCATGTCCATTCGAACGAAGGGGAAGCCAAGCTGCAGGGCATGCTTAAGCTTGCCAGAACAGGCTTAGACGATATCAGGCGTCAAGTTCATCAGATGGATCCTTTAGAAGAGGCATTGCCTCTGGACCGGTCCCTGCTCCAAATCATTGATGAATTTAAAGCAAACACGGGAGTCCGCATCCTTTTTCGCACGATGGGTGGACCTTATCCTGTGATGAAGCAGGCCAAGCTCACGTTGTACCGCTGCTTGCAGGAGGCTCTGACCAATGCGAGCCGGCACGGTCAAGCCAGATCGATTCAGGTTGTTCTTCAATATGATCACGCTCAGGTGATGCTGCAGGTGCAGGATAACGGCAAGGGCGCGGAAGCCATTCAATACGGCTTTGGGCTTTCGGGCATGAAGGAGCGTCTTGTCTCGCTGCAAGGGCAGCTCTATATCCATACGCAGAAGGATGAGGGCACGATGGTAACGTGCACGATCCCAAATCAGATTAGTGAGGGCAGCCAGAAGATCAAGATATTGCTGGCGGACGACCAGCCGTTGATTCGCGAAAGCCTGAGGCTGCTGTTGGGGGAAGAAAAGGATTTTGAAGTGACAGTTGCCGGGAACGGAAAACAAGCCATCGAGCAATGTGAGCAGGGGCGTCTCGATATTATATTAATGGACATCAATATGCCGGAAATGGACGGGATAGCCGCTACAAAAATGATAAAAGAAGCATGGCCAGGCATACGTGTCATTATGATCACGACCATCGAGGATGTGTCTTATGCGGCTGAAGCGCTTCGCAGCGGGGCGGAAGGTTATATGCTGAAATCCATTCATCCCAAAGAATTGGCGGCGACCATCCGGCTCGTATATGGAGGGGGAACGATGATTTCGCAGGACATGGCCCACCAATTGTTTCACAAGGAGACTGGGCATACGGAGGATAATCCGTATGAGTTAACTGAGCGGGAGTTGGATGTTCTCCAGTGCTTGACGGAAGGGCTTCGCAATAAAGCAATTGCGCAGAAGCTGCATTTGTCAGAAGGAACGATTAGAAACTATATTTCCTCCATTTATTTGAAATTGCAGGTGCAGGGCCGTGAAGAGGCTGTGGAGAAGGCAAGAAATGAACATCTCATTTCTGCGTACTAAGTCTTAGTGGGCTTGTTCTATTATATGAATTCCAATGGAACGCTCTCTTTCGGGCTAAAAGGTGAAGAAACACTATTGTCCAATGGAAACACCATATCATAACATAAAAAAATACGACGTATGTAATCGCATTGCTAATTGTTTCTTGATGATGGCAAATAGATTAAGCTGAGGTGGAGTAAACAAATGGGTGGAGATCGCCTATAAGAAAGAGACTTTTTTGTCGCACTATAAACTAAGTTATCCGACTAAAATACAAAACCCGTGAAGTTGCTGAATATAGCAATCTCACGGGTTTTATTTAGTAGATTCTTTCTTAACTCTTACTCAGCTTGGTTTTGCTTATCTCCTGGGTGTCTCTATGGAGCTTTGGTACCAAGAACTTCATCAAGTTGTCTTTTAACTTGCTCTTTCGATAGTGTACCAGCTTGTGCTTGGTTAAAAATCGCGTTTACCTTTTCTTTGGTAGCGTCATCGAGGTTATCAGGTTTAGTCACTTTGTTTGTTTCTTTCTTGATATCATGAGCCGCACTGAAATCAATATCCCAATCGATGCCGAGATCATGAAGTTGAGTTTTCACTTGCTCTTTGGTGAGCGTACCCGCTTGAGCTTGGTCAAGAATGACTTTTACCTTCTCTTTGGCAGCGTCATCGAAGTTAATTGGTTTCGTCACTTGGCCATGTGTTACCTGTTGTCCATTTCCAATAGATTGTGTCGGTACTTCGGCAGCGAATGCAGACCCCAAAGAGGTGAGGGCAAATACAGCACCTAAAGCAGTTGTAGCCAATGTCTTTTTCATACTTGTCAATCTCCTTCGCAAATGTATTTTTGTTGACAACCTCATTGTATGGCCTGTATCTGGAGTTACAATGAAGCTCATGTAGAGTTTTGGTGGGGATTTTTTGCGTCTCCACATAAACTCCAGATAACGCGGCTATACTGATTCAAGAGGTGATATATTGATGAATTATCAGATTCTTGTGATAGAAGATGATCAAGAGATCCAGGAATTGATTAAACAGTTTTTAATGACACAACAATATAGCGTTGAAGTTGCATCAGATGGAATAGAGGGAATGAAACAATTTAATAAGCAATCTTTTGATCTCATTCTATTGGATGTAATGCTGCCCAATCTTAACGGTTTTGAAATAGCCAAGATGATCAGGAATCAATCCAATGTTCCAATCATTCTGCTAACCGCTTTAGAAGAAGAACAAGATCAATTGAAAGGCTTTGATCTTGGAATTGATGATTATATTACGAAGCCTTTTTCTTTTCATGTATTGATTAGACGAGTCGAAGCAGTACTGAGAAGAAGCAATGATCAAAGTACGGATAATTGTTTAGTGTTTAAAGAAGTACAACTCGATTGTGATGCATATAAAGTATATGTAAATGAGGTTGAAATCCCATTAACGACAAAGGAATTCGAAATTGTGCAACTACTTCTTCAAAATGAGAAAAAAGTACTCACAAGGGAAAGCATTGTCGAAAAAATATGGGGATTTGATTATTACGGAGAGACACGAGTTATCGATACACATATTAAAAACATACGAAAAAAATTAGATATACCCTACATTAAAACAGTAAAGGGAATTGGTTATAAAATTGATGAGTAAAATATTAAAAATGATGAAGATGAAGCGAATTACCTATAAGCTTTTTCTGAGTACCTCTCTTATTTTGTTAGCCTTTGCAGTCCTGATTTATGTAACGTTATACTTCTTTCTCCCTACCTTTTATGAGCAGTATAAAACAAATCAGCTTCGTACAGGGATAGAAGAAATAATTGATAAGTCCAGGGATCTCACTTTTCAACATGCAATACCGCTTCTCGATGAATACACACAAAAAAATAACGCAATGATCTACCTTCAAAATAAAGAAGGAGCTATTATTTACTCTCCTTTTTTTTCTTTTATTCATAAAGGTCCACAACTATCGCCAGATGTGAAAATCGATAAAACAAAGCCGCCAGGAAATTCAAATTCTTATGATGTTGCCGTGCCCATTCAATTCCAAGATGTGACCTTAACGCTCGTCGTATCCGCAACATTTCAACCTATTAGTGAAGCTTCACAGGTATTGGCGCTTTTTCTTCCTTATGTCAGTATCATTGTCGTTGCTATTGGAATAGGAAGTGCTTATTTGTATTCGAGGTTCATTACAAAACCACTCCTTTATATTAATCAAGGAGCACAAAAGATGGCGAACTTGGATTTTTCCGAAAAGATTGAGGTTCGTTCCAATGATGAATTGGGGGAGTTATCCAATAGTTTAAATGAGATGTCAATTAATTTACAACAAACGATGCTTGATTTACAAAAAGCGAATCAGCAATTAAAAAGCGATATTGAAAAAGAAAGAGAAATAGAAACAAAACGCAGGGAATTTTTTGCGATTGTCGCACATGAATTAAAGACGCCTCTTACGGTTATGAAAGGACACTTAGAAGGGATGATATATAATATTGGCCCGTATCAAAATCGTGACCAATATTTGAAGAAAAATCACCAAATTATTGAAAGTATAGAACAACTGGTTCGCGAGATTTTAAGCATGTCAAAATTAGAACAACATACCTTTAAACTACAATTGGAAGAAGTAAATCTCTCGGAATTAATGGATACAATCACAAAAAATCTCGGATTTTTTGCTTCTCAAAAAAACATTCAAATCATAACACAGGTTGATTCTCACCTTTCCGTTTATACCGATCGTGTTCTTTTAGAAAAAGCCTGTAAAAATATTATTCATAATGCGATTATGTATTCACCGCATGGCGAGAAAGTATATATAGAGCTAACTCAAGATTCAAAACAACACCACATCCAAATGAAAGTCATTAACACAGGTGTGAAAATTAAAGAAGAGGATATTCAACATATTTTCAAACCATTTTATCGAATTGAAAAATCAAGAAATCGAAATACGGGGGGGAGTGGCTTAGGATTATATATTGTAAAGCAAATTTTTGAAGCCCTTTCTATTACGTATTCTATGAAGAATACAGAACAAGGAGTACAATTTTTAGCTACCATTCCATTATCCATAAAGTAAACAACAAAAGAGTCTCAATCTCATTTCAATTAGGAGGAAATGAGATTGAGACCGTTCACTAGTCGAAATGATTTTGTATATCTTCTGAATCTAAACTAGGCCTTGCCACACCGCTTGTCGATCCATCTTGCTCTTGATAAGGAGGGGATTGATTCGGTTCTGTGTTATCCCCTGAATCTAAATTCAACATATATATACAAACGCCAATTAGAATACCAATTGTCACGAAACCAATGGAAGCCACTATTCTTTTCCGCATCTTTCTCATTCCTTTGCGTTTTTTAAAGTCACTTGCCTTATAACTTTTTGATTACTAAATTTCTTTTTTCGAGATACACCGCCGTATCTGATTGTCTAGCCACCTCTTGTGAATGAGTGACTACAATGATACATTTATTTTCTTTATGAGCAAGTTCTTTAAATAACTCGATAATATCCAAGGACGTTACTTGATCTAGATTCCCGGTTGGTTCATCGGCAATTAATAAATCCACATTACAAGATAATGCACGAGCAATCGCCACACGCTGTTGCTGACCACCGCTAAGCTGCAATACCTTTCTTTTTGCTTCTACTTCTGTCAACCCTACCTTTTCTAACAACTCAAGCGCTCTCCCTTTTTTGTCTCTTACATCGACTCCTGTAATCTCCATTGCCGTAACTACATTTTGAAGAGCGGTCATATACGTAATGAGATTATAGGATTGAAAGATAATCGAGACATGTTGGTTTCGATAGGAATCCAGCCCTATCTTCCGTATATCTGTTCCTTTGTATAATACAGACCCGCTTCTTGGGATATCTAATCCGCTTGCTAAACTAAGGGTAGTTGTTTTTCCTGAACCCGATGGTCCTAAAATGGTATAAAAGTGTCCGGCTTGAAACGAAAAGTTTACATTATCCAATATAGTGATTTTTTTATTATTGCTTTTATAATGGTAATTCAGATTTTTGAACTGTAAAATAGTTTCCATGTAGATCCCCCTATTCATCTTTTAATAAAATATCTTTTGGATTCAATCGAAGAATCGATAATGCGGGAAGAATGGTTGATAGGATTGCGATTACTAGACCTAATCCACCTAATTTCAGCACATCTTGGGAGGTTACACTTATATCAATAGTATCAATAGGATCCACATCTTGACCTTGGTCATCATTCATCCCAAACATGAGCACTTGATTATTTGCTTCCTGCTGTTGTTGCTCTTCAGAAGAAGTAACTTCTTTCTGTAATAAACTGTCTCCTATTGCTTGAGACACGGTCCCACCTGTAAAGACAGAGAGGCTAAATGCCAAAGCAGCTATACACAATACTTCTACTAAGAGTTGTCCGATTAATTTTCCTTTTTTCTCGCCAATCGCCAGTAGGATTCCCAATTCCTTCCGTCGTTCTTTTATGGTCAACATAATGATAAGACCTAAAATAATGGATCCCGCAACAGAGACCAGGTATATGATCCATTTTGAAGTGGATGCTACGTTCTCAATAGGGCCGACCATTTTTTTATATAATGCATCATGAGCATCTAGTTTAAATAGGTCAAAATCAATGCCTGTTTTCTCTCCCTCTGCTTTAAAATCATCGATATGGTCTGGATCATTTAAATAATAAATGGCTTGATCAATGGGTGTTCCCTTTGTTTCCTTATTTTCCGAAAGCTCTTTTAACGATCCGTACGAGACATATACTTTGTTCGATGGATGAAACAGCGGCGGTGCCGATTCTATGTTGCTACCTATCGTGGACGTTTCGTAAATTCCTATAATCTCTAAATCTATTGTCGATGTTCCATCTTGTGATTGAATCTTCAACTGATCACCAACTTGTAGATTGTTATGCTCAGCTAACTGTTTTTCAATGAGGACTACTTTCTTATCTTTGTCTTCTGATGTTATTGGACGTCCCTCAATAATTTTATTCGTTTCTTCTGTAAATTCTTTCAATAGATCAGAACTTCTCACACCGTGAATGAATGTATTTGGCATTTTCATATTCCCTTGGTTTCCACCTATGGCTCCTCCTACCGCGTCTCCCTCGTTATCACCATTAATGGGAGTATAGCCATCCGCTACACCTTGACTATCTTTTAGATAGTTAAAATCTTTTACATATGGTGATTCAGCTAACTTATCTGCTTCCTCTGTAGAAATTTCCGGGCGGTGTATTCTTTCATTTGGATTTTCAAGTCTCTGTTTTTGTACGTACTTTTGAAATTTTTCCCCATCTAATCCTAGCGTCACGTCAACTCCTAACTTTTTTCTGGCGAGATCATTCGCTGTTTTTGTGACATTTTGTATGGCGAATCCCGCTAATACTAAATTAGTAAGAACTAAAAAAACAGCAAATAAGATGAGAGATTTTCCCTTTCTTGCTTGTATGCTTAAAAATGCACGTTTGATAAAATTCATAATTTCTAACCTCCTTCTTGGTATCTCTAATGTATAGGACTAATCTGGAGTCTGTATGGAGATATCGAGGAGTTTGTCTGGAAAAAATACGTGTCGAGGAGGAAATTGGCCAAGGAGTCCGTTCGCCGTTCAATCCATTGGATTATGTCCAATGGATTTCTTTATTTCCATGGCTTGCTTGGACTTCTACTGGAAAACATCCAATCAAATGGCCTCATTTCCTCTTACTAGGGCCTTGCGGTCTCATTCTGCTGCATGAATTCCAGTAGAATGCCCTCTTGCCAGCTAGAAGGTGAAGAAACACTGTACGTTTTCCAATGGAATCACAAAAGGAAACTCCACAGCGGACTCATAGCCAACTTCCAGCGAACAAGACCAACTCATACCAACGCACAGATAGCGCACAGACAGTGCATGAACCAAAACATATCTTTGCAGATACTATCGAGGCCCCTTTAGCCCTCCTCTACACAACATGAACGGAGTTAACACACGAACGACTTGTCGGCTTACAATAAGTGTTCCATAGCGACTTCCTTCAATTCGTAGTAACGGATATCCCTGCCTCTTGCTATAGGCTGCAGCCAGCCCTTCTCCACCAATGATCGAAGCCATTTGCGGGCAGTACGGAAATCGACATCAAAGTAGTCAGCCACATCCTTGGGCCGAACCCTTCTTCCTAGCGTCCAAGCGTACCGAAGAATCTCCTTCTCGATGAAGACAGCCGGACGGGTAGGCAGACTTCGGATGAGATAAGGACTGAGGACCAATTGCAGCAGGGTGCGGCATATTTCAGGACGATTCTGAACATCTTCGAAGGAGAAATGGATCATTTTCCACCCCATTCCGGTTAGAAAGGTATCCCGGTTCAAGGCGTAGCTGAATCTCTCCCGGTCCATATCCTTTACATGACTTTGGAAACCGTCGCATTCCAACCCGAATTTACCGAATGGCGGGAGAAAAGCAACATCTAGAAATTGCGATTTGCGATTACAATCGAGCACCTCATATTCTGGATGCAGATGGTCAAGGTTACCGAATAGAGGCCACCATACATTTTTCAACAGCAGCTTTTCGGCATATTGATGTCCTCTGAGTAAGCGTCCCTTTCTTTCTCCGCTTCGACGCGCACGATGATAATCCAAAAATTGTGCATGTGCCGTTTCAAAATCCATACTCTATCCGCCTCCTTAACAAAAAAAGAACGCCCTCGCACCTTATAAAAGGTAAAGGACGTTCTTCGTCTACTCCTATTGTATCATTTTTCCCCTTCATTACTACGGTAGAATGCGTTGAAGTCCATAAGTTGTGAGAATAGGAAGTATAATCGTTCCTCAGCTTGCAGAGGCAGTTCTACATAGCAGAAGCATACAGTAGACTAGACTTAAGACGGGTGTGAAATACTCCGTCAGACCAGAGCGTGAGCAGAAACACTCATGCTATACTGAGGAAGGCTTATAACAGATGCGTAGTTAAATATATAAATATAGGGGAAATCAAAGATGAGAAAAGTGATAGGTGTGTTGTTGATAATGGCCGGGATTGCAGGCGTGCTGTTCGCTCTGAATCCGGGAAATCTATTTCCGCGTGATTTACTATCCTTCGGCACGAAGGAAATCAGCAAGGAAAAAACGGTTGATGCGGGCGACTTCCGGAACGTTTTCATTGAGAGCGGAAGCCCGGACGTACAAATTTTGCGCGGCAATTCGGATCAAATCAAAGTACGTCTAAAAGGACAGGTAAGTCCTAAATATGCGGATAAAATAGATATAAAAGTGGCTCCACAAGGGGATACACTCGAGTTGGGAGTGGAAGTGCCGAATGATATCAGTCTCGGCATCAATATTTTAAATGTCGATTTCATTGTTGAGCTTCCTGAGAAGCAATGGGATGGCGTAGATGTCAACGTTGGCAGCGGCAATGTGGATGTGTCCCAACTGTACGGGAACAAAGTGCGCGTGAAAACGGGCAGCGGCGACATTCTTGCAACGGTTATCGAGGCGGATACGATAGCATTGCAGGCGAGCTCAGGCAATGTCAAGGCGCAGCATTTCAAGGCCGATGCACTGACATTCGACACAGGCAGCGGCAACACCGATGCGGCGCAAATTACGGGAAAGACAGTAAACGTGAAATCAAGCAGCGGCGACATCCAGGTGCAGGCTGTTGAAGCAGACACGATCACATTGCAGGCGAGCTCTGGCAATGTTACAGCGGACGAATTCAAAGCTGAGGCGCTTACATTCAATACTGACAGCGGCACTGTGGATTTGGCGAATGGAGAAGCAGCATTGCAGGGCGTCACGAGTTCAGGGAATATAGAGGTGAAATTCGACGATTTGTTGCATGATGCTGACTTAAAGGCAAACAGCGGATCTGTAACGGTCGATCTGGCCAATGAACCGAAATCGCTGGCGGTCGATTTTCGTGGAGGGTCCGGCAACGGGCGCATTGAGTGGAATGGCATGACATATGAAGAGAACAGCGAAAATGGAAGCAGCCTAAAAGGAGCGTTCGGCAGTGGCGAGGCGAAGCTGAAAGTTCGTACCAGCTCGGGTGACTTTACACTTGGCAGCAATTGAGCAATTAAGAAAAGTTTTAGTTGATTTTCAGTTTCCTTTCAGGTTGGATGAACATACTAGTACCATCTCTTGAAAAAGGAGGAGGATATATTTGAAACGTACCTCAACTGTAATTGCTTGGACCAGTCTAATGATGCTTCTCTTGGCATCGCCAGCGGCGGCGCAAGGGGAGAAAGGACTGAACGGAACCGATTGGAAGCTTATCGGGGATACGTCCCTAACCGCCGTGAAGCAAGCCGAATCGACAAAACCGGCAGAGAGCGCTAAGCAGGCCGAGTCTGAAACAGATAAAGAGCTGGAGAAGATCCATACACAAATGAAAGAGCTTCGTTCTGAAATGAAGGAGCTGCGAGAGAAAAAGCTTCAGCTCATGGCAAAGAAGCATGGCATTCAGACTGAAGGGAAGAGCCGTGAGCAAATTCGACAGGAACTGAAGGCGAAATTAGGTGAAAAAGGACAAATGTTCCACGAGAAACATCGGGATGATGGAGAACGCGTCGAAAGACGAATGGAACGGTTGAAGCAGGAAGCGGAGAAGCGGGGTATTTCGACAGAGGGGTTAAGCCCTGATGAACTGAAAGCGAAGCTGCGCGAATCGAAGTAACATAAGGTTATAGTGAAGGCATATAAATATATCGGGCTGTCGATGTATTTGGGATAACACAAGGAGGCATGCTTATCCGGCATGCCTCCTTTAAATAAAATGCACAGGAAAAGGCTCCCGTTTCTGCAAGACGGGGTAATCTTGTGTAAGATTCCTTCCGGAACATATGAAAAACCCGACAGACAGCGGTTATCGCTTCCCATCGGGCTATGTACGCCTATATAAGTATAATTCCATTATGACTGCGTAATTGCTATTCTGTTGCGTATGAAGAATATTGGTTCTCGCTCATCACACGACGCGCGCCTACATAACGCTTCTCGTAATAGTCCATGCTAAGCTTGTCTATGCGGGTGCCTTTGTCTGTCGATGCATGAGCAAATTTGCCATCACCGACAAAGATTCCAACATGTGACACACCGTTTCCACCGCTAGTGTCGAAGAAGACTAAATCGCCAGGACGCAACTCATCTTTGCTTACTTTTTCACCTACGTCGAATTGAGACGACGAGGAGCGTGGCAAATCGATTTCGAAATTGTCAAATACGTACTTGGTGAAACCGGAGCAATCGAAACCATTCGTTGTGGTTCCGCCATACTTGTACGTAATGCCTAACAGATCTTCAATTTTGTTATCCATCTTGGATGCCGCGAAAGCGCTGCCTGCACTGAATGTGAATAGGACGCTAAGGCCGAGCGCCGCCGTTACTAGCTTCTTCTTCAAATTGGAAAGCCCCTTCCTTGCCTGCGAGGTTAGCTGGAGGGTTCGGTTGAAGGTCCCCTATGATCCCTGTGACACGAGATCAATTCACCCAAATAACTGGTTCCCCCGCTTTCCGGTTGTCCGGAAATTCGGCATCACTGTTCGGATTTAGTTGCTGTATTCGTTAGTTACAAATTTGCAAATGTTATTGTCGTTTTCATGACAAAGTTGTAATAAATCTACGACTTATTGTAACAGACCTTTTTTCTTTTGACAAACACTTTTTGTCCAATAAATACAAAAAGCTTGTCTGATCGTCATTTCCGACGACAGACAAGCTTTTTTATCACGCTTTTAAATGGAAATGTGACGGGTTTTTGAATTGTTACATTTTCCTCATTTTGATTGCTGATTAGCCTCCTGCCATATGGCGTACCGAGCGGATAACCCCCACATCTTGCACACGGCCCGAACAGCAGGAAATGCTTGCTGCAGAATCAGCGCGGTCATGCCAGTCCAGAACATCGCTGCGGTTGTAAATAGTAAGTTAATAACTAGCACAAGGCCCATGAAAATAAGGGAAAGCCCGAGTATAGGGAGCATTCGACGCACACCCGCCGTTACGGAGTGAAGTAATGACAATTCCGAAGCGGCGCCAAATTGCATAAATAAAAACAAATGATGAAATATCCAACCGCATATGGCCCATATGAGCACAAACGGTGCGACGGATGCAAGTAATGACGCAACGGTGGATTTGGTCGTCAATACGTGCGCTGCATACGGTACAAACCAATAAGCGGGCGCCAGGAGCAGAACCGTCTTTATGGTATATAGCAGAAGCATCGGCTTCCAGACTACTTTTATACCCTGGAAGAAGGTTAGTCCCGACTGCCGCGGATGTGCTATCGCATAGAACAAGCCGGCTTCGATGAAGGGAGTCAGCAGCATGCGAATGGCCATACAACCGACTACTATCCACAAATAAGGCGCATAGTCGTTCGTCTTTGACAGGTGAAACTGACTTTCGATCAGAAAGAGCTGGGAGCTCATCTCGGTCGGGGCCGGATTCGGATACCGCCGCAGCACGGGCAATACGATCCCGTCAATGAAGCGGTAGACGAAGAAGCCCCATAGCAGTTGGTATAAAAAGAGGATGACCCATATGTATACGTGCTCTTTCAACCAATCCCACCCGGTTCGTATGTAAGCTTTCATCGATCTCACCACCCCAATATGTTCGTAAATGCTTCAAAGAATTTAATGACGGTTAAGTTCACTCGCGTGCGCACAGGCTCCTCGATCTGTGCTTTCATATAGTTGTTAATATGTTTATTCTCCACTACGATCGTATAGAGCGGATCCACCATGACCCAATCCAATGGAGCTGTATGGGTGATCCGGTACTGCATCCGCTCGCCATCCCCGTCCCACACTTTGCGTGTCGTACTTCCGTCCGCAAATCGGAATATAATTGGGATATTCGGGTAATCAGCGCCCAGTTTACGAATGTGGACGATCGCTTCATAACTTGTTGCGCCGCCTACTTCAGTAGTGCGAGTATCAATGCTTTCCACTGCAAAGTCAGCCATTTGGCCGCTGTACACATATTGATTGAAGAAATCGGTCCATTTGCGATTGGTGACCTGTTCGACGATACGTTGGAAGTCGGCGGTCGTTGGATGACGGAAGCGGTATTTCTGAGTGTACGTCTTCATTATGCGCTGCATTGTCTTCTCCCCGACCTGCTTCTCGATGGCGATCAGCACGAGCTTGGCGCGGTAATATACGTTGTCCGCATAATGATCTTGGTTTTTATACCGCCAAGCGGCGAGCTTGAGCGGAGCCGGATCGGTAATGTAGCTAGATGTGATGGCTAGATTTGGCGTGACCCCGAATTCGGACTCCATCAATTTGTCCTCTGCATAGGAGGTGAACCCTTCATCAAGCCACGCTTCTTCGAACTCGTTAGAGGCGATGAGACCATAAAAATATTGATGGCCGATCTCATGGATGACCGTCCGTTCCAAATCATAGCCTGGACTGTCATTCTCGGCGCCGAATGCAGTAACTAGCGTAGGGTATTCCATTCCGCCTGCGCCGTTGCCCGATTTTGGCGGGACGACAATAGAGAGTGTGGAATACGGGTATTTTCCGTACCACTCGCTGAATTTGGCGAGTGCGGTCTTCGCCGCGTACATGTAGCGTTCCTTCAGCAATTTGTGCTTCGGATCCAGATATAGCTTAATCCGGACGCCCGGCACATTCGGGGCAGAGAACGGTTCTTCATAGTAGATGAAGTTCGGTGAAGCTGACCAAGCGAAGTCATGAACGTCGTCTGCATAGAATTGATAGTTTTTGTAACCGTCCGCGATGTAAGGTGTTTTCGTCGGAAATCCGGTCGAAGCGACGATATATGACTCCGGTACTTGGATGCGCACATTGAAGATGCCGTAGTTGGAGTAAAACTCGGAGCTGCCGTGATATTGATGCACGTTCCAGCCTTCGGCCGCCCTGCCGCGCACACCAGCTTTCTCATAGGCGGCAATCTTCGGGTACCATTGTCCGGCCATGACGAAATCATCTGCATACCCCATCCGGGCGAATATTCGCGGCAGCTTCACTTCGAACTTCAGCTTCAAGGTGATGTCTTCCTGGCCTTTGACGGGCTGGGGCAGGCGAATCTTCATGACAGTCTGATCCTTGGCATTGCCGTCATCCGGCTGAACGTATTCGATCCGGTTCATTAGGGACTGGCCGTCTACGGTTGTCAGCGCCGTTAAGGTCATGCCTCCATAACCGTCCTTCGGCATCTTGTCCTCTCGCAATATGCCGCCCGACTCTTTCATGAAGGTCGAGTCCGGGGATTGGAACGCATTCGGATACAGGTTGAAATAGATCTCGTTCACCGTCTTCATTCCCGGATTGGTCCAAGTGACCGTTTGATCACCGAACAGAGTATGAATGGACTCGTCCAATTTGACATCAATATGGTACTCGGCGATACGCTCACTAAGCACCTCGGCGCTCGGCTTCTCTACGCTTTGCGGCGTAAAGGGCTCCTGTGCGGCTTTTTTCTGCACTTCCGGACCGAGAGAAGGTACGGTGCCGGACGGCCGGAACCAGACGAGGAGGATGAAGCTGGCGGCCAAGAGTGCGATAATAAATAGAAGTGGGCGATAGACATTGCGTCGGGTCATACGTTTCTAACCTCCCGTTGACAAGCATCTACAGCATGTATATGTTGGCTTTTTGCGGAATATTAGCTAAAATGAAAATGATTTTGATCGCCCCCCAGGGCTCTTGTGTACTGGAGTATTAGGGCAAGGAAGGAGCGCATAACGATGGATGCTTCGGATAAGAAGGTTAAGAAGCCGCTTGCGCTGAATGTGATGAGCAGCAGTAAGCATAAAGGATTCGGTTCAGGCAGCATCGATTTGAACAACGTATCGCCTGTCATTATCGATGAGGGCAAAGCTTATATTGACTTGGGTGCTATGCATGCGAAAAGCAAGGTGGAGCGTGGCATCAAGTTCATACCTAACAAGGAGGACGTGCCGAACGGCCGCAAATGCTGGATTGTATGGGTGGCAGTAGACAGAACTCCTGAAGGCGCATGCTACGGTGGTCTAGCGGCGTGCGAGATGCTAGTTGACACAGAAGCGAAGCGAGGTTGGAAAATTCTCGCCGATCACGTGAATAAGATGGATAATGCGATGAAGCGCCGCATTATATTGGATGGACTCGACGCGGAGGAGAAAGCGGCACTGCGCGAGCTGCTTATGACGCACAACGCCGAGTGGTGGGAACGTTCATCGGATGATTTGAAAGAGCAGTTGGCATAATCGTCCGCCAACATTAGAGGCAGTGTTATAATGGAAGAAGACCTGTGTCCCATAGAGGGAACAGGTCTTTTTGACGTTGATCTTCAGCGTGAGTCAAGCCAAGCTGCCGAAATCCGGACAAAGCTCTGTATGAGCAGTCCGAATCTCCGGCAGCTTTTTTGCTAGCATCGAAGCTTTCATCCTCGTGCCGAAGTCACGATCAGTTGGTCCACCACCGTTTGAAGTGCTGCCACCACGACCGTTTCCCGGCTTCTTGCGTCTCCTGAACCGGCTTCGCTTGCGGCGAGTCAGGTTGCTTGGCCCCGTGTTGGTCACACCATTCCGTCGGTTCAGTTCCCTTCACGAACGTTTCCAGACGCTTGACGGGGCAATTCTCATCGGCGAGCTTTCCTGTATCCGGGTCGATATAAATGCTAACCACGTTATCCGGCACGGTGAAGATTTTAGGCGGTACGCTCGTCAGCGCCTTCTCCGTATAGTCAGCGAAGATGGGCGCTGCTTTATGCGATTCCGACACCGAAATCATCTTGCCGCGATCATAGCCGACCCATACGGCGGTCGACAATTCCGGCGTGTAGCCGACAATCCACGCGTCGGAGTCCGTCGTTCCCGTCTTACCGGCGACGGGTCGTTTGATGCTGGCTGCGACCCGATTGCCTGTGCCACCGGATTCGAACACGCTTTCCATTAAGCTCGTCAACACGTAAGTGTCGGATGGATCGATAACCTGCTCTGACTCCATCGGCGGCGCTTCATACAGCACCCGCCGATCCGGGGCCGTCACCTTCAAGATGGCGCGCGGAATAACACGTTTGCCCTCGTTGCTGAACACGGCGTAAGCAGACGCCATTTCGAAAGGGCTGACGGGGAACGTTCCGAGCGCCAAGGAAGGCAGCGGCTTCATGCTGCTATCGATACCGAGACGCCTGGCCAGCGAAATCACTTGTTCCGGGCCTATTTGCATAATGGTACTGACTGCATAGATATTGTCGGACGCCGCAATCGCTTGACGAAGATCGATATCGCCATAATATTTCCCGCCGTAATTGCGCGGCTTGTACACTTGGCGCCCTTCGTCATAGCTGAATGAAGTCGGGGCGCTCACGAAATGCGTGGCCGCCGTGACAGCCCGTTTCTCCAGCGCCGCCAGATAGACGATCGGCTTGAAGGCAGATCCGGGCTGACGCGTATCCGCGAACACGCGGTTATATTGATTGACGCGGTAATTTTTGCCGCCTACCATCGCCTTAATATATCCGTTGCGCGGATCAATCGATACGAGAGCAGCCTGCAGATCACCCGCGGCGGGGATTTGCTTCGCGACGGCTTCCTCTGCCGCCTCCTGCGCCCGCTTATCAAGCGTCGTGTAGACGTGCAGGCCCCCAGCCTCCACGATTTCATCGGGGATGCCGAGCGCCGCCAGCTCCCGCCGGATATAATCGCGGAAATAGGGGGCTACAAGTGTCTCAGCGCGCTCCTCCTGAGGGCGGAAGACGAGCATTTCGTTATACGCGCGTTTGGCTGTATCCTGCGTAATATCGCCCATATCGACCATGTTTTGCAGCACGATTTTTTGGCGGTCCTTTGCATTCTTCATATTTAAATAAGGCGAGTAATAACTGGGTCCGCGCGGAATTCCGGCAAGCAATGCGCTTTCTGCCAGCGACAATTTCCGTGCAGGCTTGTTGAAATAAAGTTGAGCTGCCGCTTCGATGCCGTAGGCCCCGTGACCGTAATATACTTGATTTAGATACATCTCGAGAATTTCGTCTTTGCTATACTTCATCTCAAGCTGCAGCGCGTAGAGCGCCTCCTTCGCCTTACGGGTCCATGTTCGTTCGTGGCTAAGATACAGATTGCGGGCGAGCTGCTGTGTTAAAGTGCTCGCTCCTTGCTTTTTCGACAGATGCTCCAGATTGACGAGAAAGGCCCGCGCCACTCCTTTGAAATCGATGCCCATATGATGGTAGAATTGGCGATCCTCAGTTGCTATCGTCGCTTGGACGACTTCAGACGCGACATCGGCTAGCTTCACCGCTGACTGCTGCGTCTGCCCTGGCGTCAGTGCTGTCAGCACGTTCCCATGAAAGTCTAGCAGCTGAGACGATTGCTGAGTACTGGATACAGGCAGATCCGTCATATATAAATAGCCGAGCACGGAAGCCGAGACGCCGAGGCTAAGCACAAGCGTGCCAATGATGCCCCATAGGAACAGGCGGAGCCGGCGTTTTGCCTTTGTGTAGTTTTTTTTCGCATTCATGTCGGGCTCCTCCTCATAATCGGCTGCTTTCCCGTCGGCAAGACAGCTTAAGGTCCTTGCTATCAGTATGGAGTAGGATAAAAAAGGATATTCATCTGCACAATTGTTATTTTTCCGTACGCAGCTGCTTCATTCGCTCTATACCGGACGAAATGGTTTGAAAATAATTACTTGGGAGATAGTTGCTTTTTGGGGGGGAAACGCTATAATACTCTTGTTTGGTGCAAAATGGAGATGAAGTGTTACGAATGTATACATGGGAACCATTACGAGCATTTCGACTGGACCAACGATACCATATCGGAAGAAAGAAGGTTGATTTTATGGAATTGTGGTTTACAGAGAAGCAGACGCCGACCTTCGGCATTACGGCAAAAATTCGCGAGACATTCGTGAATGAACAGACGCCGTTTCAGCATCTGACGATGTTGGATACCGAGGAATTCGGACGAATGCTCGTATTGGACGGCATGGTTATGACGACGATTAAAGACGAGTTTGTCTACCATGAGATGGTGGCGCACCCGGCCCTCGTTACACATCCGAATCCGAAGAAAGTGCTCGTAGTCGGCGGTGGAGATGGTGGCGTTATTCGTGAAATTATGAAGCATCCTTCCGTTGAGAAAGCGGTCCTCGTAGAAATCGACGGGAAGGTCATTGAATATTCGAAAAAATATTTGCCGGAAATTGCGGGTGAACTCGACAACCCACGTGTCGAAGTTATCGTAAACGATGGCTACATGCATATTTTGAACAGCAAGAACGAGTACGATGTCATCATGGTCGATTCCACGGAGCCTGTCGGCCCTGCGGCGCCGTTGTTCGAGCGTGGCTTCTACCAAGGCATTTACGAAGCGCTAAAAGAAGACGGCTTGTTCGTGGCGCAGACGGACAACCCTTGGTTCAAGGCAGATCTGATTCAGCAGGTAAACCGTGACGTTAAGGAAATTTTCCCGATCGTACGCGTGTACGGTGCGAACATTCCGACTTACCCAAGCGGGTTGTGGACGTTCACCATAGGCAGCAAGCAATACGATCCTATGAATATAGATGAAGCGAGCATTCCGGAAATGGAAACGAAATACTACTCGCCGCGTCTGCATAACGCAGCCTTCTGCCTGCCTAAATTTGTAGAAGATCTCTGCAAATCATAACGGGGCAAAAGAAAGAACGAAGGAGGCCATCAACTATGAAACTGGATCAAAAATATTCCGGCAATGTGTTCATCTGCAGCTCGGATGATTATGAAGCCGCAACAGCGGTCATTTACGGCTTGCCGATGGACTATACGGTCTCATTCCGTCCCGGTTCGCGATTCGGCCCTGGCCGTATCCGCGAGGCGTCTGTCGGTTTAGAGGAGTACAGCCCTTATCTCGATCGGAGCATTGAAGAACTGAACTATTTCGATGCCGGCGACTTGCTGCTGCCATTCGGCAATGCGGCGAAGAGCTTGGACATTATCGGTGATTACATTCGCGGGCTGCTAGCTGATGGCAAATTCCCAGTCGGTATGGGCGGGGAGCATCTTGTCACCTGGCCAGTCATTCAAGAGGTGTACAAGAAGTATCCAGACTTGGCGATTATCCATATTGACGCTCATGCTGATTTGCGCGAGCACTATGAAGGGGAGCCACTCTCTCACTCGACGCCGATTCGCAAGGCGGCAGGCTTGATGGGCGGCAAAAATATTTATCAATTCGGGATTCGTTCCGGTTCTCGCGAAGAATGGACGTATGCGCGGGAAAACATTAATTTCTATCCGTTCGACGTGGCGGAGCCGCTGAAGAAGGCGCTGCCTGAGTTGGCAGGCCGGCCGGTATATGTCACGATCGACATTGACGTGCTCGATCCAAGCTGCGCGCCTGGTACGGGTACGGCTGAAGCGGGTGGCATTACGTCGAAGGAGCTGCTGGAAGCGGTGCACCTTATCGCCCGTTCGGACGCGAACGTCGTCGGCTGCGACTTGGTGGAAGTGGCGCCGATTTACGACCCGACGGAGCAGACGCCAATTACGGCAAGCAAGATTATCCGAGAAATGCTGCTTGGTTTCGTAAAATAAATGTGAAATTCCCTTCTTCGTTACCGCATCGCGGTGTTTGCAACGCGACAAACGGAGGAGGGATTTTTTTGCCTTCAGCCTTCTTGAAAATTCCCTCTAACGTGTTCGCCCCCCCTTCTCTCGATTCCCTTTTGTTCACTCTCCCAATGCTTCAGACTGCCCCTTTAATGCTTCAGGAGCAGTAGTTAGAAATACAGATGGCATAATTAACGACTCGAAGGCTTTGGAAAAAGTGTGTGTACATCAACAAATGCACGGTGGAGGACCGGATTCAACAGACGCAGGGAGCATGACAAGATAGAGAGGGGGAACTAGGGTGCGCCAATCATACGATTAAGAGCGTTTGGACTGTGCCACTCGAGTATTGGACTCTGAATCAATGGGATAGTGGGCAAAAGGTTTGGTAAGCCACATGGTACGAGGAAGTGGGGAGCTGGATATCTTTGGGGACAAAAAAATAACGGGTACCTCGTACGCTGCTCCTCAAGGTACCCCGCCCATACCAAGCATTTCAAATACTGCTGATAATAACTATTGTTAATTTCCATACAATTAGGCTCAATACCTGCTAAAACGATCAGTTCAGCACTAATGACAAACGAACCGCCTTGCGTTGTCCAACCACTAGGATATGTTTTATCTATGGATCCGATAAAAATATAACACGGCGGCACAATGTGATGATCATGACTACTTGGCAATTTTGCCTCAATTTCTGATAACTTTTTAATTATGTATGGGTCGTCTATGCGATAAGCGGCAACACCGTTTTCATTCGCTTGGAAGAGCAATATGGTCGGATACCTTACGTTCGCCATCTTAAAATAAGTCGTATTTTCCATAAATAACGCAGGGCATTGCTGCACCGACTCTTCTATACTGTAGGGGAACACGGGGCATGCCCATCTGAATGAGCGCATACTTGCCGAATTCATTTACGAAGGGAGCAGGTGTCGAAGGAGGCTATCACGGTGGAACTGAATCGGCTGCAAATTGCAGACTTTCTGCCCGATCGCAGTATGGCTGCATATGAGATGCATTTGGCGGACGAGGTTCCTTGGCATGGTCACGAATTTTATGAATGTACGATGATTGTGAGCGGTACGGGCAAACACCGGTTGAACGGCGAGGAGCTGACTCTTCAGCGGGGGGATGTGTTCGTCCTTACCCCAGGAGATTTCCATGCGATTGCGCCGGATAACGAAGAAGCGCTAGTAGTCGTCAATATTATTTTCAAGGAAAGCTGCATTACCAAGGAAACGTGGAAATGGCTGTTTGCCGACTCTTGGAACGCTATCCAATGCCAAGTAGGGATAGAGGCGATTGAAAATGCGCAGTTGATATACCGTGAGTACGAAGCGAATGAGCCAGGGGCGGAACGCATGATGCGTGCGTTGCTCGAACAGCTGTTAATCTGCATATTCCGGCAGGTGCGCCATAACGCCGAGAAGGTAAATACCGCACGATTACCATTATCCTCTGGGGAACTGGACGAGCCGATCCGAGCGGCGCAACGGTATATTCACCATCGCTTCCGCGAATCGATTACGCTGCAGTCCGCAGCTAAGCAGGCAGGCTGGTCGCCTCCATATTTCAGTGAAAGGTTCAAGAAGGCGACAGGAATGACGTTTCAGATCTATGTGCAGCAGCTGCGCTTGCAGTGCGCGCGGACGATGCTCGCTGAGAGCGACTGGCGGGTGACCGAAATATGCTATGCTTCCGGATTTAACAATTTGGCGCATTTTGAAAGGGTATACAAGAAGAGGTTTGGTTGCTCGCCGCGGGATTCCCGCCAGGGCGCTAAAGGGTAAACACGTGGTACGGGTGATGGCCGGACTGTAAGATGATGAGATATGTATAGGCATGAGTAACTATATATGGAAGAAAAAGGGGAGAACGTGATGATTCGAGTAGCTATTTTGAGCTATTGGCACGTGCATGCAGAGGAGTATACGGAGGCGTTCCGCAACCATCCAGAGACAGAGGTAGTGGCGCTGTGGGATGAGAACGTAAAGCGCGGGGCCTCTTATGCGGACAAGTATGGGGTGGAATGTATTCCGTCACTTGACGAGCTGTTGAGCCGCACGGATATCGATGCGGTCGTTGTAACGACGCCGACGACGATGCACGAAGACGTTATTGCGCGAGCCCTACGGGCGAAGAAGCATGTATTTACGGAAAAGGTGCTGTCCGTTACCGGAGCGGGTGCGGAAGCGCTGATGGCGGAAGCGACCATGAATAACGTTATCCTGACTGTCGCGCTGCGCCGCCGTTATGAGAGTGAAGGCATAACGATCGAGAGGTTGGTAAAGGAAGGCACAGTCGGACAACCGACCTTGATTCGCGTGCGCATGGCGCATAATGGAGCCACTGCCGGGTGGCTGCCAGAGCATTTCTACAGCTTGGAGGAGTGCGGCGGCGGAGCAATGATCGACCTTGGCTGCCACCCAATGTATCTCATCCGTCTGCTTGCTGGCATTCCGCAAGCGGTGACGGCGGCTTATGGATATATGACGAAGCGGAAGGTCGAGGATCATGCGGCGGCGCTCCTTCATTATGACAGCGGCGTCATCGGGATTGCGGAGACCGGATTCGTCACGGGCGGATCGCCATATACAATTGAAGTTCACGGAACGGAAGGTTCTCTGTTATTTACGTCCGAACAAGGCGAGGACCTTCTCACGCTGCGCGGCGCCGACGGAACAGTGAAGCACATTCCACTCGACAAGCCTGAAGGCTCTATGTTCGACGAGTGGGTGAACCGCATGCTCGGCACGAAGCCGGAAGGCGACAATACAGCGCTGGCGATTGATCTGAGCCGTATAATGGAAGCAACTAATGAATCCGCGCGCATAGGCGGCACGGTACGTATTTAAGGATAAAGGAAACATATACAGTTAATAAGAATGGAGGAACGGCATTATGACAGAACAAGTGATTCGAATCGGCATTATCGGCAGTGGCGGGATCGCAAGAATGCATGCTCGGGCGTATAAAAGGATTCCTGGCGTCGTGGTGGCGGCAGTAGCGGATATTGTGCCCGGCAGAGCGCAGGCACTCATTGATGAGGAGGGGCTGGCGGAAGCAGCGGCATTTGACAATACACGCAAGCTGCTGGAACAAGAGCTGCACGGCGTGAGCATCTGCACCCCGAACGTATCGCACCATGAGCAGGCGTTATTGTCACTGGAGGCAGGCAAGCACGTACTGGTGGAGAAGCCGTTATCCGTTACATTGGACGAGGGCATTGAAATGGTGGAGACTGCGGAACGTATGGGTAAAATGCTGAGTGTCGGCTTCCAGCCGCGCTACGACGACAATATTAAGCTGGTGCGGGAAATTGTGCAGTCCGGGCAACTCGGTGGTGTATACTATGCCGAGCTCGGGGGAGGCAGACCTCGCGGCATCCCGGGTGGAACGTTCATCCGGCGCGACATCGCAGGCTCTGGTGCCATTGCGGACATCGGGTGCTACTCGCTAGATATGGCGCTATATGCGCTTAATCATCCGCGTCCGCTGACCGTATCCGCCTTTTCCAGCAACCGTCTCGGTACGAACCCAGCCATCTGTCCAGAGGCAGATCGCTTCGATGTCGAGGATTTCGGGGTGGCTTTCATTCGTTTTGAGAACGACATGGTCATGACGTTCAAGACGTCGTGGGCGATGCATCTCGATTCTATGGGCTCGACGTTCTTCCTTGGCTCGGAAGGTGGACTGAAGCTTGGCTCTGGCCGTACGGGCGCTTGGGGAGGCTCATTCGATTGCTTAGGGGATATCCGCATGTATCGGGATATGATGGGCCGGCAGACCGAGACGGTCATTCCGCTGTCAGGACAACCGCTCGACGAGCCGTTCTTCTTGAAAATATCCGACTTCGTCCGTGCGATCCGAGATGACGCCCCTGCGCCGGTGCCAGCGAGCGAAATACTCGTCCAACAGACGATAATCGACGCGCTTCTCCGTTCGGCCGCACAGAAGCGTGAGGTAGATGTGGAGTGGCCATCTATACTTCGAAGATAGAGGCGACTCGTTTCTGATTCAAAGGGAGAATGGGCAAAGGCACGTAAAGCAGACATGCTAGCACGGTCCAATAATATAGGGGCAGTTCCATATGCAAAATATCTGCTTAGGGGCTGCCCCTTTGTGTACGTTCCTTTTAATTGTGGCTACACTAATGAATGCGGCTTGAACATCAACGCGGGATCGCGGAACGCATTCGCGACGATTTCGGAACGTGGGAAGTCAGCTTCGTATGCCGAATCATGATATATATTACAAAACCAAATATCGGAGCAATGCTGACGATAAGCGTAATTCCTGCCGAGAATAAGATGGAACGGTCGATGCGATAACTGTCGATAGAGGTCCAGATGGTGCATGCCCCATGGAGGATTAGAAGGAAGAACATGAGCTTCCCGGCGGGTGTGCTTATCCAAGACATTAATTCTATCCACAACATCGTAGCTACCTCCTTAAATTACTGAACGGGATGCCTCAAATTATTAAGGGCTAAAGGGATTATAGTGTAACAATGGGGATTGAATCCATCGTTTTTTCCATCACCAACCTTACAATTTTGAAAGGTTTTCTTTTAGTTGTACAATAAACGTTGAACTTTTCCGGTCAAACTGGTTGCAAAAGGTGTGCTATTACCGGATAATTTAATAATCAGACTTTGCAGAATTGGAGTTAGAATGATGACGGAACGCCAAGCGGAAGCGGCGAACAAGCTTATGGTGCGCATCGTCATTGACAGCCGTCAAGATGATGAGCGCGTGACCCAAGAGGTAACTGGAGAGTTGTACCGCAAAGGTGCGCATTTCTATGTACGATACATCGAGCCGATAAATCATCCGGAACGGGTCAATCGACGAGGTGATCATCCGGACGGTGAGAATGATGGCGCCAGCGATATGAGTGCAAGCTCACCTACACAGGTGATGATAAAAATAAGCAAGCGTCAAATCAAATTGACGCGGCGCGGACAAGTGGAGTCAGAGCAGACATTTTCTTATCGCGAGAAGCAGGGAGGCTACTATCGCTCCCAAGCACTGCGCTTTCCGATGACTACGTATACCTCTCTGATGGAATGGAACAACCCGTGGCCATTTGAAGGACCGCTTCAGTTCGATCAATTAATGCTCACTTGGGCATACCAGCTTTATATTGAAGAGCAATGTACGGGACAGTTCGAAATCAAGCTGAAGATGACACCCGCAGACACGCATAACAGAATGGCGCAGGAGGAATAGAGACAATGAGCATGAGTGTAATGGAGAAAATGAATGACCAAGTAAAGACTGCAATTGATGAGGCGATCGTGAAGGCCGGATTGGTGACGCGCGAAGAGCTGCCGTCCTTTGTCATCGAAGTGCCAAAGGACAAGTCGCACGGTGACTTGGCGACGAACGCGGCGATGCAGTTGACTCGCATTGCGAAGCGCAATCCGCGTCAGATCGCGGAAGTGATTATTGAGAACCTGGATAAAGCGGCGGCTTCTATTGAAAGTACCGAAATCGCGGGCCCAGGATTTATTAATTTCCGTATGAACAAAAGTTATCTGTATGATGTGGTGCGGGAAGTTACCGACAAAGGTTCGGACTACGGTCGTATCGGCATTGGCGCCGGACAGCGCGTTCAAGTGGAGTTCGTCTCGGCGAACCCGACGGGAAGCCTTCACCTTGGGCATGCCCGAGGTGCAGCGGTTGGCGATGCGCTGTGCAACCTGCTTGATTATGCAGGTTATGAGATGACGCGCGAGTACTATATTAATGATGCCGGCAACCAAGTGATGAACTTGGCGAAGTCGATTGAGTGCCGCTATAAGCAGGCGCTTGGTCTCGATGCTGACATGCCGGAAGACGGTTATTTCGGTGAAGATATTAAAGGTTTCGCGCAGGATCTGGTGAATAAGGAAGGCGATCGTCTTCTGCAGCTGGCCGAAGAAGAGCGTGCGAAGTATTTCCGCCAATTCGGACTGGAGAAAGAACTGGACAAAATTAAACGCGATCTCGGCCGCTTCGGCGTGCCGTTCGATGTATGGTTCAGTGAAACGTCATTGTATGAGAACGGGGAAGTGACGAAGGCGCTCGACACGCTGCGTACGACTGGACACGTCTATGAAGAAGAAGGCGCGACGTGGCTGCGCACGACAACATTTGGTGACGACAAGAACCGCGTCTTGGTGAAAAACGATGGTTCCTACACCTATTTGACACCTGATGTTGCATACCATATGGATAAGTACGGCCGCGGCTTCGACCGCATGATTAACATTTGGGGCGCTGACCACCATGGCTACATTCCGCGGATGAAAGCGGCAATGGAAGCAGTTGGCAATGACCCGGACAAGTTGATTGTGCTCATTGCTCAAATGGTCAGCTTGTTCCAGGATGGCGAGAAAGTGAAGATGTCGAAGCGTACCGGCAAAGCGGTCACGATGGAGGATTTGATGGAGGAAGTGGGCGTTGACGCGATCCGCTACTTCTTCACGATGCGCTCCATGGATTCTCATCTCGACTTCGACATGGATTTGGCGATTTCGACGTCGAACGAGAACCCTGTGTTTTACGTGCAGTATGCGCACGCGCGCATTTGCAGCATCTACCGTCAAGCAGAGGAGCAGGGAGTGGCATTGAAGCCGCTGGACGATATTGACTTGACTACGCTGACGACCGAGCATGAATACGATCTGCTGCGCAAGATGGGCGAGCTGCCAGAAGAGATCGCAGTTGCGGCCCGTGATTATGCGCCGCATCGCTTAATCCGGTACGTATACGAATTAGCGTCGCTCTTGCACAGCTACTACAAGGCAGAGCGTGTCATTACTGAGGACACGGAACAGACACAGGCTCGCCTGGCGCTGTTAGGCGCAGTGCGCACCGTTATCGCAAATGTGCTCCGGCTGGTAGGGGTATCTGCGCCAGAACGGATGTAAGATTAATTACGAATATGGCTGACCGTTATACGCTGGCGTCTCGAAGGAGGAGACGCCAGCTTTTTATTTCCAAGCGAAGTCTGAGAGCATCTCTTGTATAATAGATGCAGCGTCATGCACAGATCCACAGCAGACGGGAAGAAGGATGGTGATGGTATTGATTCATCTGCTGCCTTTAATGATAGAACGTGTCGGCATTTTGCTAATTATTGCATTTGTGCTGTCACGTATGAAGTCTTTCCGCCAAATCGTTCATCACGAGCATGGCTTGACCGAGAAATGGATGCTTATCGTCGTATTCGGCGCGTTTGGGGTCATTAGCAACTATACCGGAGTTCAGATCCACGACAGCTCCATCTATTCGCAAGCGTGGCATACGGATGTAGATACGGGGAGCGCGATCGCGAACACGCGCATTATGGGTGTTGTCATCGGCGGACTGTTGGGGGGACCGCTTGTAGGAACCGGCGTCGGATTGATTGCAGGAGTGCATCGCCTTTCCTTAGGCGGTTATACTGCGGTTGCATGCGGCATCTCGACCATTATGGCCGGCATTGTTACCGGAATAATTGGTAAGCGCTTTCGTGCACAAGGAAAGCAGGCCGCATGGCTAACCGCAGGAATCGGCATTCTGATGGAGTGCGCACAAATGGGTATCATCCTGCTTGTTGCCGAGCCGTGGGCCGACGCATGGGGGCTGGTGAAGATTATCGGTGTCCCGATGGTAGTAGTGAACGGCTTCGGCACCTTGCTGTTTATGCTCATTATCCAGTCTATATTTCAGGAAGAAGAGCGTTCCAGAGCATTGCAGACACATAAAGCGCTATATATTGCAGATCATACGCTGCCTTTCTTCCGCCAAGGCTTAAACGCGCATTCGTGCCGGGAAGCCGCCCAAATTATTTTAAAGGAGACGAACGCCGACGCCATCTCGATTACGAATCAGCATCAAATCTTGGCCCATGTCGGGACAGGTGCCGATCACCATATTGCGTTGCAGAGCATTTCAACGAGACTAACGAAGAAGGTGCTTGAAGAAGGCATCGTTCATAAGGCGTCTTCGCGCGAGGAGATCCAGTGTTATAACCTGGATTGCCCGCTGCAGGCCGCACTGGTGCTGCCGCTAAAGGTGCACGACAGCACGATTGGCACGCTAAAGCTATATTTCAGGCGTGCTACGAGGCTGGATCAAGTCGAACGGGAGTTGGCTGAGGGATTAAGCAAGCTTTTTTCCACCCAGTTGGAGCTGGCGGAAGCTGAGCTTCAGAGCAGGCTCTTGAAGGATGCTGAGATTAAAGCGCTGCAGGCCCAAGTGCATCCCCATTTTTTGTTCAATGCGTTCAACACCATTTCTGTGCTGTGCCGTACGGATCCTGAGCAAGCCAGAAAGCTGCTGCAGCAGCTCAGTGTATATTTTCGCAGCAATCTTCAAGGTGCCCGCAAGATGCTCATTCCTCTGCACAAGGAGCTGGAGCATGTAGAAGCCTATTTGTCATTGGAGCAGGCGAGATTCCCCGGCAAGTTTACGATCGAAGCACATATCGACGCCTCTCTGAATGATGTATTGGTTCCGCCGTTCACGCTGCAGCCATTGGTGGAGAATGCCATCCGCCACGCCTTTTCCAAAGGCTTCACCGAGCCGATAGGTCGGGTGACGATAAGTGCGACTGCTGAGGGGGAGAGCATGATTTTGGTAACGAAGGACAACGGTAAAGGCATATCGGCAGATATTGTGGGCGCTCTCGGTAAGCAAGCCGTACAATCGGCGGAAGGAACCGGCACAGCCCTTTATAATATTAAGACACGCATTGAAGAACTGTACGGGAACCAGGCTTCCTTCCGTATTGCAAGTGAGACCGCCCAAGGAACGACAGTCCGCATCACCCTGCCTGTCCATTTCGTCGAAAGAGGTGATAATCTTGTTGAAGGCATTTATCGTGGAGGATGAGCCGCTAGCACGAGATGAGCTTATTTATTTGCTGCGTCGCACGAAGCGAGTGGAGGTTGTAGGAGAGGCGGAGGCGAAGGATGAGGCACTGGTGCACATTGGGGCAGTTCGTCCCCATGTCGTCTTTTTAGACATACAGCTTGCAGAGGAAAGCGGCTTGGAGATTGCACAGCGGTTAATGGAACTGGATGCACCGCCGGCAATCGTGTTCGCCACCGCATACGATGAATATGCTTTAAAGGCATTCGAGCTGAACGCAGTTGATTATATATTGAAGCCCTTTGATGAGGTTCGCGTGCATCAGACAGTAGAGAAGCTTAACAAGCAGCTTGTGATGAGGGTGCCGCCTAACTTGCGTTCCCCGGCGTCCCGTTCCTCAGTTCCGGAACGCCAGGATCGCTTAGCTATCACAGTGGATGAGCGGATCGTTGTGCTGCATGTCGATCATATTATTTATATCGGATTTGAAGAGGGGAAGACCATCATCGTGACGAAAGAACGGCATTACAAAGTTAGCGAGCCGTTAACGATGCTTGAGCGCAAGCTTCTACATCCTTCTATTATACGGGTGCATCGGGCTTATCTCGTCAATGTGGATCGGATTATAGAAATCGAGCCGTGGTTCCACTCCACCTGTCAATTGAAGCTCCAGGACGGTTCCCAGGTACCGGTCAGCCGCACTTATATGAAGGATCTGAAGCAGATCCTCGGATTTTAGATTGCGCACCATAACTGAAAACGTTTGCATCTCAAGCTTCTCTTTTTGCAGCTCACTCTCTTCCCTTCACATTCTATCATGAAAATGAATAATTTTCGTTTTCATATTATAAGATAGCCACAAGGAAATCGAAGGGAGTGGCCACTAATGAATGCGGTTTCAATTGTAATCGGCTCTATTTGCATTTTGATGATTGCTTATCGACTGTATGGAACGTTCATGACGGCAAAAGTGTTAAAGCTTGATGACTCCAAGCCGACTCCGGCTCACGAATTCAACGACGGCAAAGATTACGTGCCGACGAATAAATGGGTATCCTTCGGGCACCATTTTGCCGCGATTGCGGCAGCCGGCCCGCTCGTTGGACCGATCCTGGCCGCGCAGTTCGGTTACTTGCCGGGACTGCTGTGGCTGCTTATCGGTGCGGTTATCGGTGGAGCGGTGCACGATGCAGTTGTGTTGTTCGCCTCTATGCGCAAGCAGGGCAAATCGCTCTCCGAAGTAGCGAAGGACGAGCTAGGACCTGTCGCCGGCTTCTGTACCGGCCTCGCTATGCTCTTCATTATTACGATTACGATGGCTGGGCTGTCAATGGTCGTGCTCCATGCGCTGGAGCATAATCCATGGGGAACGTTCTCGGTCGGCATTACGATTCCGATTGCAATGGGAGTAGGGCTGCTGTATAAGAAAACAGGCAATCTGAAGGTTACTTCCACCATCGGCTTTATTCTGCTTCTAGTCGGCGTATTCATGGGCCCTTATATTCAAGGTACGGCGCTGGGAGAGTGGCTGACCTTTGACATGAAAACATTGGCTGTCATTTTACCGATATACGCTTTTTTTGCGGCAGCTTTGCCGGTCTGGCTGCTGCTCGCGCCGCGCGATTATTTGAGCAGCTTCATGAAAATCGGCGTCTTCATCGCGCTTATCATCGGCGTCTTTATTATTAACCCGGCGATTCCATTCCCGGCGGTAACGGAATTCATTCACGGGGGAGGTCCGATTTTGGCTGGCCCGGTCTGGCCGTTCATCTCGATAACGATTGCTTGCGGAGCAATATCTGGCTTCCACGCCTTCGTCGGTTCTGGAACGACACCGAAGATGCTGGATCGCTGGAGTGATATTAAAGTGGTTGGGTTCGGCGCGATGCTCGTTGAATGTGTGGTAGGAATCATGGCGCTAATCGCCGCCACTGCTCTGCAGCCAGCGGACTACTTCGCAATTAATTCCACGCCGGAAGCGTTCGAGGCGCTCGGTATGAGCACGGTTCATTTGCCTGAGTTGGCGCGTGAAATCGGCCTCAATCTGGAGGGAAGAACAGGCGGCGCCGTTACGCTGGCAGTTGGCATGACCTATATCTTCACGAAGATTCCATGGTTCGAAGGCTTGGCATCATACTTTTTCCAGTTCGTCATCATGTTCGAGGCGGTCTTTGTCCTAACAGCAATCGATGCCGGAACGCGTGTCGCACGCTATATTATCCAAGATTTCTTCGGTGACATCTACAAACCGTTGAAACGGGTGGATTGGGTGCCTGGCTCGATCTTCGCGAGTGCGTTAGCTTGTCTGATGTGGGGATATTTACTCTTTTCGGGCGATATTGGCTCCGTATGGGCACTGTTCGGAGTATCTAATCAGATGATGGCGTCGATTGGTCTTATCATCGGAGCGACGGTCATTTTGAAGATAGCGGACAAACGCAGGTACATGTTTACGTGTTTGATTCCGTTGGCATATTTGTTCGTAACGGTCAATTACGCGGGAGTGTGGATGGTTGCGAACGTATACTTGAATCCAACGGCTTCCGGTTACAGTATTTTGAATGCTTCACTGTCCATCATTATGATGGTGCTTGGGATCATCATCCTCATCTCGGCCATTAAGAAATGGATTGAGCTATGGAATGCGCCGCGGACGCGTCTTGCGCCAATTACAGCAGCTTAGTTATCTTGAATGAGCGGCGGGTGAAATGGCGCCGATGCTGGGCAGCCTCTGATGAAGTTCGCAGCCATGCCTGGGGCCGATTGCGAGACCATAAGCGCCAATGGCCGACAAAATACGCATGTCCCGTCTTTGCGGGCCAAAAATGAGTATAAATTGTCGATGACGAGCCAATAAAAAAGGGGGCTATCCCAAAAGTCTGAATGACTTGAAGGATAGCCCTCTTGTTTCTTTTTGCATTGTATTTTGCGCAATGAAACAGCAGCGTATACCTGCGGCGAGATCGCAGCCGCCCCCTACCGCTCCACTTCCTTGAGCAGACGCATCACGTCTACTTCGCCTGCTTCGCGCGGCGTGCCGCCCTTGCCTCTGGGGCCGCGCGTAGGGTTGGCGGAATGGCGCAGAAGGGTTTTGATCTCCCCTGGCTTCAATCCCGGCTTCATGGCGAGCAGCAGGGCAATCGCGCCGCTGACATGAGAGGTGGCCATGGAAGTGCCGCTCATTTCGTGATATTTTCCCTTGAGCCATGCAGACACAATTTTTTCTCCAGGAGCATAAATATCGACGAATCGACCTCGATTGCTAAAATTCGCAATTTTGCGGACCCGATCGGTCGCGCCCACAGAAATGGTCTGCTGATACCGGGCGGGGTAATCGATCGTTTTGCGTTTGGCATCGTTTCCTGAAGACGCGACGATGGTGACCCCTGCGTTATAGGCGTTCATCACTGCATTTAACAGTGATTTGCTGCGCGTCTTCATCCCGAAGCTCATATTAATTATATTCATGCCATGACGCACACACCAATCAATGCCTTGAATAATATCAGATACATAAGCAGATCCATTCTCGTCAAAGGCTTTGACAGGATGGATCAGCGCACGAGGAGCCACGCCAATGATTCCATACATCTGATTGGCGGCTGCTATCGTACCGGCGATGTGCGTTCCGTGTCCGTTATCGTCATACGGAGGCAATCCGCGGTGAACCAGATTGACGCCGCGCATCAAAGAGTTGCGCAAATCAGGATGGCGGTAATCAGCTCCCGTATCGATGACGCCAATGTACACGTGATGGCCGGTCGTCGTGCTCCATGCCTGGGGCGCTTTAATGTGCCGCACGCCCCAAGGAATGCCGCGTTCCCAAGCAACGGGCTTCTGCGATGCGGCATGCATCGTTACTTGAATATCATCCTCAACAACGAACTCGCTTTGGTACAGAGCCAATTGCCGATTTAGACCAGCTGGAACCGGACAGATCCAAGCTAGGATTAACGGAACGGTATGGACGCTCCCAAGCTCGGGGTGGCGCTTTTGCAGATCGTACAGAGCTTTGCAGCATCGTTCGTACAATTGAGGGTTGTAAAAGCGAATCAGCCGTCTCTTCCCACGTTGTCCGTTGGAGGAAATCTCATGAAGCATCAACTGGAGTAAGCCCGTAACATCCAATGTCGAGTCCCTCCCGACAGGTCCTTGTGGAGTATCGTATGCGTTCTGCTGCAGGGTGGACTGGGGTAGCCGCCTTTTTTGAGAAAGTTAGGCCTTCTTCCGTGTCAAATGTCTTCCCGGGACATAATATGAAGAAGAGCCGGCGAAGGGCTTAGCACACCAAAGACGAGGGCCACTGCTTTCGTCGGGTGCGGATACAGTCGAACGCGAAGGATAGCCCTTCGCGTTTCTTTTTTTTTGTCTTGAAATGACTGATATGTGGCATTTTTTTGTCTGGCTGAAGAAAACTTGCTTTTTCGCGGCAGATCGGTTTTACTTATGTGTGAACATGGATATGTTAGTATCAGTTTGAACCTTTTGAGAGAGGATGTGTCCGAATGAGCACCCCGTTGGAATTGAAACTAGATCCCGACAAAGTGCAAGAAATGCCGATGGTGGATTTAGCTTTCCTTATATTGAAAGCTGCCAACACGCCTTTCTACTACCGCGATCTAATGAACGAAGTAGCTAAGCTTCGTGGATTAACCAAAGAGCAAATTACCGATGTGATTGCGCAGTTATATACCGAAATCAACATTGACGGCCGCTTTGCATGTGTTGGCAACAACCTGTGGGGCTTGAAACGTTGGTACCCGGTTGACCGTTCGGAAGAGTCGATGGGAGGCTCCAAACGTCCGCGTATCATTAATGATGAAGACGACGATATGGAAGACGAGTATGTGGAAGAAGACGACAACTACACTGCTGATGGAGAGGACTTCGATTTCGTGGATGAAGACAACGAAGAGGAAGAAGTCTTCGACGATGAAGAGGAAGAGGCAGAAGTTGACGAAGAAGTCATGATCGATGAAGAAGAAATCGATGAAGACAGTTCTGAAGGGGAAGAAGAACTGGAAGAAGACTTCGAAGAAGCCGACAAAGATGAGGATAACCGTTAATCGGCTGTTCCCCACTGCGTGGCTGGCATAAATGCCGTTTGCTTATTGGTCCTGTTGAAGAAGCTGCTCAGAAGCTTTGATGGGAAGGATAAGTAAGCGGCATTTTCACTTCTTCACATCCCCTTAAAAATCCAAGCGTGCTCCCTTGACATGGGACTACCTACAGAGTAAACTAGCATATGGGCTTTGGATTTGTATTGAATTGAATAGAGTGATTGAACATAAGAAGAAAGTGCCCCGTGACACTACGGGAGTCACTTTTTTATTTTTTTCCGATATCGGAATGTATCTGCTCGACGGCATGGTCTGCTCGGACATGGTATATTTTGAGTCGAATAAAAGGCTTCCGTTGATCGCGGACGCTCGGCTTCGGGTGTCCTTCGATAGGAGCTTTTTTTATGACATCTTGCATCAATTTTTCTCCTGCAAATGGGTTACGATAACATCATGCAGCATGAATTGCAAAAACTCCATCGGACCTGATTCAAGAGTCAAAGCCTCCCGAGAACATATGTCATGAATGCACTTGATCATAGGAGGGTTTCACCAGTGGCAAAATACATTTTTGTGACGGGCGGCGTCGTTTCATCTCTAGGTAAAGGAATAACGGCAGCATCCCTAGGCAGACTGCTGAAAAATCGGGGTCTGAAAGTAACGATTCAAAAGTTTGACCCGTACATCAACGTTGATCCGGGTACCATGAGTCCCTATCAACACGGTGAAGTGTTCGTAACCGACGACGGGGCGGAAACCGACCTGGACCTTGGCCACTATGAGCGTTTCATTGATATCAATCTGTCCAAGAACAGCAATGTGACGACAGGGAAGATCTATTCTTCGGTTATCTCTAAAGAACGCCGCGGTGAATACTTGGGCGGTACCGTACAGGTTATTCCGCACATCACGAATGAAATTAAAGAGCGTGTTTTCCGCGCCGGCAAAGAAGCGGGCTCCGATGTGGTCATTACGGAGATCGGCGGTACGGTAGGCGATATCGAGAGCTTGCCGTTTCTGGAAGCGATTCGTCAAATCAAGAGCGATGTCGGCCGCGATAATGTGATGTACATTCACGTTACTCTGATTCCGTACATCAAAGCAGCGGGTGAAGTGAAGACGAAGCCGACGCAGCATAGCGTCAAAGAGCTGCGCAGCATCGGCATCCAGCCGAACATGCTTGTATGCCGGACAGAGCATGAGCTCTCGGAAGATTTGAAGCGCAAGATCGCACTCTTCTGCGACATTGACGCCAACGCGGTTGTGGAGTGCCGTGACGCCTCCACCTTGTATGAGGTTCCTCTCATGCTGCGCGAGCAAGGCATGGATAATATCGTCGTCAATCATCTGAAGCTGCAGACGCCAGAACCGGATATGGTCGAGTGGACGAAGCTGGTCAATCGCGTGAAGCAGCTGCAAGGCCGCGTTGAGATTGCTATCGTCGGGAAATACGTTGCCCTTCACGATGCTTATCTGTCCATTGTTGAAGCGTTGGAGCATGCTGGTATTGATGCCAATGCCGAAGTGAACATCCGTTGGGTCAATGCGGAGGAGATTACGGAAGAGAACGTAAGCGAGCAATTGTCGGGAGTTAATGGCATTTTAGTTCCAGGCGGATTCGGCGATCGGGGTATTGAAGGAAAAGTGACAGCGATTCGCTTTGCGCGTGAACAGCAAATTCCGTTCTTTGGTATTTGCCTAGGCATGCAGGTTGCTGTAATCGAATATGCGCGAGCGGTTGTCGGCTTGACAGGAGCGAACAGCTCGGAAATCAACCCGTCGACAGAATATCCTGTTATCGATTTGCTGCCAGAGCAGAAGGACATCGAAGATTTGGGCGGCACGATGCGCCTTGGCCTGTATCCTTGCAAATTGCAGGAAGGGTCGCTTGCGATGGAGTGCTACAACGACGAGCTCGTATACGAGCGTCATCGTCATCGTTATGAATTTAACAACGAATACCGCGAAATTGTGGAGCGTGCCGGCTTGAAAGTAAGCGGAACGTCCCCTGATGGACGGTTGGTTGAAATCGTGGAGCTTCCGGACCACCCGTGGTTCCTTGCGGTGCAATTCCATCCGGAATTCACATCCCGTCCGAACCGTTCACAGCCATTGTTCCGTGAGTTCGTCAAAGCTGCGATTAAACAATTGGGATAATGTATATATTTGCAAAGCGAAGATTCTCCATGTGAGAATTTTCGCTTTTTTTGCTTCCCGCGGTACAGAAGCAGATGTTTTTCCTAAAGTAAGGAGGAATTTAATAGGAAGAAGCGAATATGTACTGTAACTTTGCAATATAAGCATGTTATGCGAGACGGCAGCTATGACAAGGCAAACATACTCGCTCGTGATACACGGTGGGAGGGGTACCAGTTGGATAAAAAGAAAGTATTGATTGTTGATGATCAGAATGGTATTCGGGTTCTTCTCATGGAAGTGTTCAGCAGCGAAGGATATACGACATATCAGGCTTCTAACGGCAAGATGGCGCTGGACATCGTACAGGATGAATCACCGGATATCGTTCTGCTTGACATGAAGATACCTGGGATGGACGGTTTGGAAATTTTAAAACAAATCAAGAAGATGAAGCCACACATGAATGTCATCATGATGACTGCGTATGGGGAATTGGATATGATTAAGGAAGCGACCGATCTGGGAGCTATTATGCACTTTACAAAGCCATTTGATATTGATGAAATGCGAGTGGCCGTCAACATGACTTTAGCCCACAGTAACGAACAGCATGGTCATATGACTTTGCCGTCTTAACGAATGATAGAAATGATGCGCGATGCTGGGTTGCTGACCCAGCCTCTTTGCTTTTTGGATTTCGTCTGAAGGGGGCTTTTTGAACAACCTCCAACAGACGGATGTGTTCTGTTTTGTCAAGAGGTTGTTTACTTTTTTGCGCCTAATTGTGATATAATAACACCGTACAAGATGTCGGCTAACAAGAAGAGAGACAGACGACGAACAACTTCCTAGGAGGATGGAGACCATGCCATTAGTTTCGATGAACGAATTCCTGCCGAAAGCTAAAGCAAATAAATTTGCGGTAGGCCAATTCAACATTAACAACTTGGAATTCACACAAGCCATTACAGAAGCTGCGATGGAAGAGAAAGCGCCAATTATCTTCGGTGTATCCGAAGGGGCACTGCGTTACATGGGAATGGAATATACAGTAGCAATGGCGGAAGCGGCTGCGAAGAAATCCGGCTTGCCGATCGCATTGCACCTTGACCATGGCAGCACGTTTGAAGTGGCTATGGCTTGTATCCGTGCAGGATTCTCTTCCGTTATGTTCGATGGCTCCCATCATGCGTATGAGGACAACATCCGCTTGACTAAAGAAGTCGTTAAAGCGGCTCATGCTATGGGCGTATCCGTTGAAGGTGAATTGGGTACAATCGGCGGGACAGAAGATGACCTTACGGTGGATGAGGAATCCGCTCAATTGGCGAACCCAGAAGAAGCGATTCGTTTCTATGAAGAAACAGGCGTTGACGCACTTGCGATTGCTGTAGGTACGGCACACGGCATGTACAAAGGCGAGCCTAAACTTCATTACGATATCATTGAAGCTGTTGCTGCAAAAGTTCCTGTACCTGTCGTACTGCACGGCGGTTCAGGTGTGCCTGACGAAGCCATTCGCAAGGCAATTGCCGCAGGCGCAGGCAAAATTAACGTGAACACAGAGAACCAAGTCGCTTGCACGAAAGCGATTCGCGAAGCGTTGAATAAGAATGCAGATGTAATCGATCCTCGTAAATACTTGACGCCAGCTCGCAATGCGATGGTTGAAGTGGTTCGCGCTAAAATCCGCTTGTTCGGAAGCAACAACCAAGCGTAATCGGATATTTATATTTGCGTCTACAAATGCGGGAAAAGCACCGGTTCTCCGGTGTTCTTCCCTTTTTTGTGATTATACCACCTAACTTATAGTATTATAGAGGTTGTTCAAAAAAGTCCCCTTTTGATCACGATGCATCCCAAGATGTCATTCGACATCGAATCTTACGTTCACTCTCCAAGAGCATATGTTTCCGAAGCAGTTTTCTTGCGAAAACTTGTACTTCTCGGTGCCGAAAAGTGACTTTTTGAATGTGAATAATTTTTTGGGATGACCATATTTCAATATTAAGCATATGGATGAGCCGGCTATCATCAGCACGGTGTGGGAGGAACTCAGCTTGTGATGGAAAAGTTAATGATTTGCGGCGGGCGGCCGCTATGTGGCACCGTTCAGATTAGCGGAGCAAAGAACAGCGCGGTAGCGCTTATACCTGCAGCAATATTAGCAGAGAGCGAAGTTGTGCTCGATAACATGCCTGAATTAAGCGATGTCGCAACCTATGGCGAAATTATTACCGAACTCGGCGGGCAAGTCAGCCGGGAGGGAACCAGCCTGCACATTAATCCTTCCCACTTGATCTCCATGCCGATGCACAACGGCCCCGTCAAGAAATTACGGGCCTCCTATTACTTAATGGGCGCATTGTTAGGACGATTCGGAGAGGCGACGATTGGCATGCCAGGCGGGTGTAACTTCGAGCCGCGTCCGATTGATCAGCATATTAAAGGATTTGAAGCGTTAGGAGCGACGGTAACGAATGATCATGGCTCCGTTCATATTGTTGCGCGCGAACTGCGCGGCGCGAAGATTTATTTAGATGTAGTCAGCGTTGGTGCCACGATTAATATAATGTTGGCGGCCTCACGGGCTAAAGGCACTACTATCATTGAAAATGCGGCAAAAGAGCCTGAAATTATAGATGTTGCCACTTTGCTCAACGCAATGGGGGCGCGAATTAAAGGTGCGGGTACGGAAACGATTCGCATTGAAGGGGTAGATGGTCTTCACGGCTGCCGCCATTCGATTATTCCGGATCGCATTCAAGCCGGAACGTACATGATCGCGGCTGCGGCTACGCGTGGAGATATTTTAATAGATAATATTATTCCGAAGCATTTGGAAGCTCTTACGGCCAAGTTGGAGGAAATGGGCGTCCAGATTGTAGAGGGCGATGAATCGCTCCGTGTCATCGGCGGTGTCGATTACGAAAGCATTGACGTGAAAGCCTTGGTGTACCCTGGCTTTGCCACGGATCTGCAGTCTCCGATGACTAGCTTGCTTACACAGACTAGAGGGGTTAGCATGCTGTCCGATCTCGTATATAGCAATCGCTTCAAGCATGTTCCCGAATTGCTGCGCATGGGCGCGAAGATTCGCGTAGAAGGCCGTTCTGCTGTTATTGAAGGAACGAAGCTGAATGCGGCGAAAGTAAGAGCATCGGATTTGCGGGCTGGTGCAGCGCTAGTTATTGCAGGCTTAACGGTGGAAAATGACGTAACAGAAATTACGGGCGTGGAGTATATCGATCGCGGATATGATAACTTAGTGACGAATTTGCGAATTTTAGGTGCAGATGTATGGAGGCAAACGGAATAAATCAGTTGTTTCGGGGTAAAAATAGGGTAATAATAGATTAATATTAGATTAGTTACCTAGAACGCAGGCACCTCCTTTCTACGAAAGTCAACCGTCATACGATATTACGCTGCTTGTTCCTGGTCAAAAGAACTCATCTGCTTTCAGTCCACTTTTTCTTTCCCGGTGAAATGACCAACCTTCGTATGCACAAGGTAAGCACACCGCTATTTCTCATTTTTATTTTCATAGGACTTATCCATCTCACATCACATGCATTTATGAACAGAATAGGAGTTGTATTCATGGAGTTACAAATTTCCGATTTGGAAACGAAGAAGCTGACCGAGCTATATAAGCTGGCAAAGCAATTTCAAATTGCCGGCTACGGTCAGATGAAGAAAAAAGAATTGATTTTTGCTATTTTGCGCGCACAAGCGGAACAAGGCGGATATATGTTTATGGAGGGCGTGCTGGATATATTGCCTGAAGGCTTTGGTTTCCTGCGGCCTATCAACTATTTGCCAAGTTCGGAAGACATTTATATCTCGCAATCTCAAATCCGTAGATTTGATCTTCGAACCGGTGACCTGGTGTCCGGTAAATGTCGTCCACCGAAAGAGAATGAGCGTTATTTCGGTTTGCTGCAAATTAATGCCGTCAATGGAGAGAAACCGGAAGACGCAGCTCAGCGTCTGCACTTCCCTGCATTAACTCCTCTTTATCCACAGAAGAAGCTGGTGCTTGAAACGGCCCCGAACAAAGTTTCTACACGGATTTTGGATTTGTTAGCCCCTGTAGGTCTTGGTCAACGCGGACTTATCGTCGCCCCGCCTAAAGCTGGTAAAACCTTGCTTCTCAAAGAAATTGCCAACAGTATTTCGGAGAACCATCCTGACATCGAGTTGTTCGTATTGCTTATTGACGAGCGTCCGGAAGAAGTGACTGACATGCAGCGCTCGGTAAAAGGCGAAGTAGTCGCTTCCACATTCGATGAGGTGCCTGAGAACCATATTAAAGTAGCTGAGCTAGTGCTTGAACGCGCATTGCGCTTGGTGGAGCATAAGAAAGACGTTGTTATTTTGTTCGACAGCATCACTCGTCTGGCGCGGGCTTACAACTTGGTCGTTCCGCCATCCGGACGGACGCTGTCCGGCGGTATCGATCCAGCTTCCTTCCATCGTCCGAAGCGCTTTTTCGGATCGGCGCGCAATATTGAAGAAGGCGGCAGCCTGACCATTCTTGCGACAGCATTGGTAGAGACTGGATCTCGTATGGACGACATCATTTATGAAGAGTTTAAAAGTACAGGCAATATGGAGCTCCATCTGGATCGCAAATTGGCTGAACGCCGCATCTTCCCTGCGATTGACATTCGCCGCTCGGGCACGCGCCGCGAGGAAATGCTCTTGACGAAGGAAGAGCTCGATAAGCTGTGGGCGATTCGCAAAAATATGAATGAAACGTCTGAATTTGTGGATCAATTCCTGAAAAAGCTGCGTGATACGAAGACGAACGAAGAATTTATGGCTTCTTTGGACACGAACGGCAACGGAAGCGGCGGCTCTCCGACGCGCCGGACGCGGAGCACCTCGGTCAGCTAGGAAGACGATGGCAAATGTGACGCTGTGGAATGACGTGAAGCATGAATGTAGGAGGACAAGGTTACATGTATTTAGTTTATGCGGATAGTGAAGGCAACATCTTTGATCACCCCGAATACATCGGCCTCGCCCGCAGTGGTGACATGATCGTTGAAATATTTGAGGACGAGTTGATTCCGCTGCCGGAAGGAGCGACGCTTGTCGGGCTGCCTTGCACGCGTCCGATCGGATTGGACCCGGATACGGGAGAGATGGTCGCTCTGCCGGGAGACGTGCAAGCGGTCGGGGCGCTGCTGCCGCAGGGCTATACGCGTCTGCATATTCCGAGCTACGTGAAGACGGATAAAGAGCAGAAGCTCCCGCTCTTCGGCTATACGGCGGTCGTCTGGCAAGACGGGAAGTTCTATGCTGCAGCTCATTCGACGGATGATCCGCACAAATGGGATCCTTTGAATTGCGATTCAGGCGAGCTGCGCGTTCAAGTGGACCAGTTGCTTACGAAATATCCGGATAACCGGCTATATCAGCACTTGTCGCATTGCGCCTTGCAATACGAATGCTTGACGGCATCCAATACGTTCCTGAATCGCTGGGAAGGTGCTGTTCCGGTATCATATTCCTGCAATGCCGGTTGTTTTGGCTGTATTTCCGAGCAGCCGGATGACAGCGGATTTCCAGCCCCGCAGACGCGGATGAACTTCAAGCCGACTGTCGACGAATTGGTGCAGATTATGCTGGAGCATTTGAAGACACCGGAATCGATTATCAGCTTCGGCCAAGGTTGCGAAGGCGAGCCGTCCACGCAGGCGAAGATTATCGTCGAAGCGATGCGCGAGGTGCGCCGCCAGACGGATATGGGGTATATCAACATCAATACCAATGCTGGCTTGACCGACCATATACGGGCTATAGTCGATGTAGGTCTTGATTTGATGCGTGTGAGCACCATCAGTGCGCTTGACGACCATTACAATGCTTACTACCGGCCACGGGCGTATACGCTTCATAATGTGGAGAAGTCGTTGCGCTATGCATCGGAACAGGGCGTATATACGTCGATCAATTATCTTGTCTTCCCAGGCGTAACCGACCGGGAAGAAGAGATTGAGGCAATGGTGGAGTTTGCACGGCGGACGAAGCTTCGTCTCATTCAAATGCGTAATTTGAACATTGATCCCGAGAGCTATCTTGCGCTCATTCCGAAAGCGCAGGGCGATGTTCTCGGCATGAAGCAGATGATAGATATTTTCCGTGACGAGCTGCCTGATGTCGTTATCGGTTCTTATACACATGTGCCTCCGGCGGAGTTGGCGCGTGTGAAGTCATACGCGAAGTAATAGGTGGATCGGAACTGGAATCGACTGACTGGAAATGTCAAAATAACATTGCGTGTATAAATCAAACATGCTATAATCCACTCATGTGTCTATATAACTCTGAGCACGCAAAGGGCTCAGGGCGGAGAGAGGTGAATTCAAGTGAAAGAAGCAATTCAACCGAAATATCACATCACGACAGTATCTTGCGCATGCGGTAACACGTTTGAAACAGGTTCCGTTAAGGAAAACCTGAAAGTAGAGGTATGCTCCGCTTGCCATCCGTTCTTCACGGGCAAACAGAAGTTCTTGGACGCTGGCGGTCGTGTGGATAGATTTAAGAAGAAATACGGCATCTAATGCATATGTGTTTAATGTGAACTCCCTTACTGGCAACAGTCGAGGGAGTTTATTTTTTTGCATATATTTGTGCCGGTGCAAACACCGATTCGCACAAAATGTCAAAACGATGAAGTCCCCATCTTGCATGATGGAAATGTAAGTCCTTATCGAAATGCAAAAGGAGGTGCGGCCGTGTGGGAATGACGGAACACGAGCGTTGGATACGGAGCGCGGTGGCGTACATCGAGCGGCATTTGACAGATGATGTAGACTTCGACGACGTGGCAAGGCACACGGCGGTAACCCGCTTTCATCTGCACCGCATGTTTCAGCGGGAGATCGGCTACAGCGCCGCATCTTATTTGCGGGAGCGCCGACTGGCTCTGGCAGCGGCCGATCTATTGAAGACGAATAAACGCATTCTGTTAGCGTCCAAGCGGAAATGTCCGCAGGCTTCGTGACCGAGAGCGTGTCCGCTATTATCGGTACGTTCATCGTGGCCGGAGGGGCATACGGACTGTTGCAGCTGACGCGGAGGACGTTTCCTTCGTGGGGGTGGCCTGAACAGCCAGACAGCAACCTTCATCTGGCTTGGCTCAGCGTCTTCGTCGTGTGCAGCGTCGTTATCGGTCTCGGCTGGTTGAATTTCGTTGCCGTCTCCCGTAAGGTGCGTCTTGACGCATTCTGGGTCTGTTTTGCCGCCGGCTGGACGCTGGCAACGACGTGCGCTGCGCAGTGGATCTATCCAAATGTGGGGCTGCATGTCGGGGTATATGTCGGGGTTGGCGTTATGAGCGCTGCCATATGCATACTGCTGCGTGGTTGGAGAGATGATGATGTTCAAGCGGAAGCCGAACCTGTCCGCAGCGACACGATTGTTAACAATTGACTTTAGTTGCACTTTCGCCTCAAATAGTCTATACTAGGTTTTGCCGTGCTAGATGGGGAGGTAGCGGTGCCCTGTAACTCGCAATCCGCTGTAGCGAGATTGAATTCCTGTTAGAGGTTTTGTCGATGTGGGGTCCGGTATTTGCGTTTGGTGTTGACGGTCGGGTCCTTCGCAATGGGTGCCTATGAATCTGGTCAGGTCCGGAAGGAAGCAGCCATAAGTAGGAGAGCTCATGTGCCGGAGGGAAGCCTGACCCGAGCTGATACGCAGAAGTGCCGCTCGGATCGCAATTATCAATAACAGGTGCACGGTTTTCATATTACAAGAGAGACACCGAATGATTCGGTGTTTTTTTATTTTACAATTATTATGAATATATGCTCATATATAATAGATGGAAGCAGGAATATAGACCTTATTCGGCGAAAGAAATATATAATAGCAAAGAGCGCGGACAAGCGGAAACGGCATTACCAGCCCATCTCGGTGGTCTGCTTCCAATTTCTGCAACAAGAATCAGGCAAGTATAATTGCGAGAGAATGAAACTTGTGCTTATTAGCATTGAGGTGAGTCTATGACTGAACCAACGCCACATTCGGGTTCGCTGAAGCCGATGTCTCCTTCTTCTCCCAGTGAAGAGAGGCATGAAGGAGGACATGGTGAATTAAACCTGCTGCAACAGTTTGCCGGCGCCTTTTTGCGAGATGTGAATTTAGGAATTCTGCTTCTGGATACACAGTTTCGATTGGTGGACATCAGCGAGATGGCTTGCCATGTCCTTGGATGGGAACGCGAACAGGCGCTGCAGTGTCGGGTCAATGATCTGTTCGGGGACATGCCTACCGAGCATCATCTGGTCCAACGCGCCCTTCTGGAAGGGGTTGTCGTACGCAATCATGCGGTCTCATGGCGCAACGGCAATGAGCGGTATGAACTGCTCCTCGATTCCAATGTATTGCGTGATGCGCAAAGTGAAATTGTCGGCGCCTATGTTCTCTTCAAGGATGTATCCAATCTTCGTTCGTTGGAGGAGCAGGTTCAACGAAGCGACCGTTTGGCTATGATTGGACAGATTGCGGCGGGGACTGCGCACGAGATCCGCAATCCGCTCACTTCCATTAAGGGATTTCTGCAGATGTTCAAGAAGACGCTGCATGAGAAGGGGATGGGCAAGGAAGTTCACTATACCGAGATTATGCTGACGGAAATCAATCGAATTAATGAGCTTGTAGGAGAATTTTTGCTGCTGAGCAAACCGAAGCACGTAACCATTGAGCGGGTGGATTTATATCAGGTCATGAATGATATCATGCCGATTATTCGCAGTGAAGCCGTCCTGCACGGGGTTCACGTTCGCTATGCCGCGGATGAGACGATGCCGTTCGTCGTAGCGGATCGGGAACTTTTAAAACAGGTATTCATCAACATCGCGAAGAACGGTATTGAAGCTATGGTTGATGGTGGAACGCTTACGATAACGGTCAAGCGGGATGATGCGGGCAAGCGCGTCCTGATCGACATACACGATACAGGTCCTGGTATCCCTTCCTTTCTTATCGACAAAATCTTTGATCCGTTCTTTACGACCAAGCAGAATGGAACTGGGCTGGGCCTCTCGGTTTGTCAGCGCATTATTCACGACTTGGGCGGCACAATTCGCGTCGCCTCTAAAGGCTTTGGCACGACGTTTACGCTATCGGTTCCATTTCAACCTGTTGGCTGAAATGCCGGTGTCTATCCGTAGCAATGGACAACTGAATAAACTATAGGCAGTCTTCCCAAGTTTCCAAAGAGAGGAAATGGCTGTTTTTTTAGCGGTTGTGATATAGTATAATAAGAAAAACGTTTTCGAGGTTGCATCATGGGTCATATTGCATTGTATCGCGCATGGAGGCCACAGTCATTTCATGACATGGTCGGACAACAGCATATTATTCAAACGCTGCAAAATTCGCTGCGGGAGCGGCGTTTTTCGCATGCGTACCTGTTCAGTGGACCGCGTGGAACAGGGAAGACCAGTGCCGCGAAAATACTGGCGAAAGCCGTAAACTGCGAGCAAGGGCCTGGCCCAGAGCCTTGCAACGCTTGTGAAGCGTGTCGGCGCATCACCGCCGGTTCCGTGATGGATGTGGTGGAAATCGACGCCGCTTCCAATCGGGGCGTGGAGGAAATTCGCGATCTTCGCGAAAAAGTAAAGTATGCGCCAACTGAAGTGCGCCATAAGGTGTACATTATTGATGAAGTTCATATGTTGACGACGGAAGCTTTCAATGCGCTTTTGAAGACGTTGGAGGAACCGCCGGCTCACGTCATGTTCATCTTGGCGACGACGGAACCACATCGGTTGCCAGCAACGATTATATCCCGCTGTCAGCGTTTCGATTTCAGAAGGGTAGCGCTTGATGAGCAGGTCGCTCGCTTGGAGCAAGTCTGTGCGGACGAGAGCATTCAAGCCGATCAGGAGAGCTTGACGTATATCGCGAAGCTGTCTGACGGCGGAATGCGCGACGCGATCAGCTTGCTGGATCAAGCCGCCTCGTTTACCGACGGACAAGTTACCTATCAGCAAGTGCTGGATATAACAGGCGGGATGCCAGAAGAGCAATTCGCCGAATTGGCCCAGGCGGTTCAAGCCGGGGACGTGGGAACGATTCTAATGGTAATCGAGCGACTGATGCAGGAAGGGAAGAGTGCGGACAAGTGCATGGAAAGCTTGCTCTACTTTTTCCGGGACTTGCTTATGATGAAGATGGTGCCGAGCGGGGACGCATTGACGGATCGCCTAACGAGGGTCGAAGTCTTTCGTGACTTGGCCGAGACGTTTGCGGCCGAACGGCTGTTCCAGATCATTGACACGTTGAACCGATATCAGACCGACATGAAGTTTGCGGTGCAGCCGCAGACCTTGTTTGAAGTCGCACTGCTTCAGCTAGCGGCGCAAGGCCAGTCGTTCTCACCCGGTCACACGGGCGCTTCGGGATTGCAGGATACAGGCTCGGCGCCACAGGGAACGGCGGAACAATCTTCCTCTGTGCAACATTTGCAGCGTCAAGTTGCGTCTTTAGAAGCGAAGCTTGATCAACTTCTGAAGTCAGGGGCAGCGGTCAGCAGCCAGCAAGAACCTGCTGCTGAGCGTACGCAAGCAGCTACCCGGTCTTCCGGCCGTGTGTCGCGACTTGCGAATAAGCCGCCTCAGTTCGAACGATATATCGCTGACAAAGACAGTTCTGAGTTCGGCCGTATTCGTGGAAATTGGGGGCAGGTGCTGCAGCGTGTAAAAGAAGCCGGGGTGACGATTCACGCATGGCTTGTGAACGGAGAACCAGTATCGGCGCTTGAAGATCGAATTCTGGTTGCTTTTAAAAACACGATTCATCGGGATACGACCGAGAAGCCGAATAACAAACAGGTCATTGAACGTGTTCTGTCTGACACATTCGGCAAGCCGTATCAACTTGATACGATGATGTTGAAGGACTGGGAGGCTGCGGAAGCTCGAACAGAGGACAGGCAGGAACCTGATTTTCAGTTGGAGCCCGAAGGTCAAGAACCGTCCCGGGAACCATGGATTGACGAGGCTATCCAGATGTTTGGAGAAGACCTTGTTGTCATAAAAGATTAATTCATTTATTCTAAGTAGAAAAAAGGAGAATTCACGGCGATGAACAATATGAATCAAATGATGAAACAAGTTAAGAAGATGCAAGAACAAATGCTGAAAGCTCAGGAAGAATTGGCTGAAAAGAAGATGGTTGGTACTTCTGGCGGCGGCGCAGTAACGGTAGAGGTTAACGGCCACAAAAAAGTGCTGAGCATTGCCATCAAACCTGAAGTTGTTGATGTGGAAGACATCGAAATGCTGCAGGATCTCGTTATTACTGCAGTTAACGATGCTCTTACCAAAGCGGAAGATTTGGCGAACGACGACATGGCTAAATTCACAGGCGGAATGAAAATTCCTGGCTTGTTCTAAATCTAGCAAATGAAAGGCATATACCACTGCGGTATATGCCGTTCTAATCTTTATGGAAACGGCGCTGCCCCTTACGGGGGCCGGCCGTTTCCGGTTATGTCATCATCATAATGTCATCGTAAAGGGGAGCCCGCATTGTATTATCCAGAACCGATTGCGAAGCTGATCGATGCGTTTACCCATTTGCCGGGTATCGGGCCAAAGACAGCGGCTCGTCTTGCGTTCCATGTGACCCGTATGCCTGAGGACGACGTGATAGACTTCGCCAAGGCGCTTGTTAACGTAAAACGGAATTTGCATTATTGTTCCGTCTGCTGCAACATAACTGATGTCGATCCTTGCCGTATCTGTCAGGATAAATCGCGTGACGCGTCTATTATGTGTGTGGTTCAGGAGACGAAGGATTTGGTCGCTATGGAGCGGACGAAGGAATTCATGGGCTACTATCATGTACTGCAAGGTGCGATTTCTCCAATGGAAGGCATAGGACCTGAGGATATACGTCTCGCGGAACTGTTGAAGCGTCTTAGCGACGAGCGGGTCAAGGAAATGATACTCGCTACAAATCCCAATATTGAAGGTGAGGCAACGGCGATGTATATTTCGCGTTTGGTGAAGCCTTTTGGGATCCGGGTAACGAGAATTGCGCATGGTTTGCCTGTTGGCGGTGATTTGGAGTACGCGGATGAAGTGACGCTGTCCAAGGCGTTGGAAGGACGACGTGAAATTCAATAATTATATAAAGCATAACGCGATAGCCATTAAGGGGTTATGCCGCTAGGCTGTTGAGAAAAGTCTCTGAGAAATCAGAGGCTTTTTTGATCTGTGTTTTGGAAAGAGCATCTATAAGTGCGTGGTCAAAAAAGGTTGCTTTACAGCACCGAGAAGCCATATTGGTCAAAAGGGGGCTTTTTGAATAACCTCTATAAGGTTGCTTATTACCTGTTCTACCCTTGTCCGCTCCTCCATAAGTATTAATGAGGAATCTCTATGGGAGGGATGACACCTTTGCTGAAAATAATAAAGCAGTGGTTGGCAGGCCGGCAAGACAAGCAGCGGTATAGACATATACAATCCGAGCATGAACAGCTGATGGAGGATATTCGTTATGCTTACAAGGAGTGGGAGCGAGCTTGGTTTTGTTTTGAGCACGCACTTGGTGAAGATGAGGTGGACTATGCCATCTTTTCGTTAGAAGCAGCAGAGAAGCGGGTTGGCATGTTATTAAAAAAGGCGAAGAAAGCCAATATCCATGCGCTTCGCCTAGGAGAGGTGTTGTAGCGTATGAAGCTGTTAATGATGGGATTGCTAGTTATTTCGATGGTGGCATTGCTTATTGTCTTATTACGGCAAAGGTTTGCGTGGAAGGGGCTTTTCATCTTTTTGCTTCATGGAACTGCTGCTTTTGTTCTACTCTATATCGTTAATTCGACGGGGTGGATTGCCGGAATTCATGTGCCAACTAACCCGCTGACACTGGCTGCTGTTGGGTTTCTTGGGGTGCCTGGCTTGGTCTCGATCATTTTCTTGAAAATGGTATTAATATAATGGTTGACGCATGCCTATAGATGTGATAAATTAATAAACGTCGCTTCTAGCGAAAGACACAAAATGAAACAAAAAGTTGTCGAAAGACAACGAAAAAGTTTTAAAAAGTGCTTGACACTGAAGATGACGCTGTGATATATTATAAAGGTCGCTGCTGAACGCGGCGGCGAAATAAAGCGAGTCAGAATTGAGGCTTTTGAGTCTTGATTATGTAAGCTTAAGATGATTGCTCTTTGAAAACTGAACAACGAGTGAAACGTTTGTGTAATAGAGGTTAACAACCTCGTCAGCAATACATGAGCAAGTCAAACTAACTTTAACGGAGAGTTTGATCCTGGCTCAGGACGAACGCTGGCGGCGTGCCTAATACATGCAAGTCGAGCGGAGCTGATGGAGTGCTTGCACTCCTGATGCTTAGCGGCGGACGGGTGAGTAACACGTAGGTAACCTGCCTGTGAGACTGGGATAACTACCGGAAACGGTAGCTAATACCGGATAGACATTTTCCTCGCCTGAGGGAGATGGGAAAGACGGAGCAATCTGTCACTTGCAGATGGACCTGCGGCGCATTAGCTAGTTGGTGGGGTAAC
>NZ_ALKF01000177.1:0-93397 GCF_000283315.1 Paenibacillus sp. OSY-SE
TGCGGCGTTCAGACCCAGATTGTCCTGGCCGTGCCTGCTTCCGCTGATCCCGCTGCGGCTTCTCGCTCCTAGCGTGCTCCCGCTTCGATGATCCCGGCTTGCTGCCGTGGGCTCGGGAACGTTCGCCGCGACGTCCGCGATCGGCTTCATTGCTGCGGCGCTTGTCAGTCGCACGAGTCCGACCAGACCCACCAGTCCGACCAGTCCGACTAGACCCATCAGTTGACTCAGTCGAATCAGTTCCACCGCTTGCTCCGCGTTTCTCCAGCTTCTGCCCGATGCCTCTCTCGATGAGCTCCAGATACACACGGTCCCTCGGCGCGGCGAACGTAATTGCATACCCGTTGTTGCCAGCTCGTCCCGTCCGTCCAATTCGGTGAATGTAGCTTTCCGCATCTTGCGGAATGTCGTAGTTGAACACATGTGTTATACCTTCGACATCCAATCCGCGTGCGGCCACGTCTGTGGCAACGAGCAGCTGCATCTTCACATCGCGGAAGCGCTGCATCACCTGCTCTCGCTTCGCTTGCGACAGATCGCCGTGCAGCTCATCCGAATCGTATCCCTGCGCAAGGAGCGCTTCGTTCAACGTACTCGCTCTGCGCTTCGTCCGGCAGAAAATAATGGCCTGGTACGGACGGTGTTCGTCAATAACTTGGCACAATGTCGCCTGCTTCGCCCGGTCGCTCGTATCGATGAGGATCTGTCTAATCCCTGTTAAGGTGACGCGTTCGCTGCGGATCCGAATGTCGACCGGCTTGCGCATGAAGCGTTCTGCGAGCTGCCGCACCGTTCCCGGCATCGTAGCCGAGAACAACAGCGTCTGACGTCTGGAAGGCGTATTTCGAATTACCTCCTCCACTTCGGCCAGAAAGCCCATATGGAGCATTTGGTCAGCCTCATCAAGAACAAGTGTGTCCACATGCGACAATTGTATCGTGCCCCGGCGCAAATGATCGAGCAGTCTGCCTGGCGTAGCGATGACGAGATGCCGCCCGCCCTGAAGCTTCTGCATTTGACGCTCTACATCCTGTCCACCGTATACGGCCAACACTTTTACGCCGTTCTGATTGTCGACGAGCTTGCGGACTTCCTTCGTAATCTGCAGAGCCAGCTCGCGTGTCGGCGCCACAATAAGCCCTTGAACATAGGGCTTGCTCACATCGATTCGCTGCAGCATCGGAAGCAGAAATGCGAGCGTCTTGCCTGTACCCGTCTGCGCCTGCGCCACGACGTCCTTGCCCGCCAGCGCAACGGGAATTGTCTGTTGCTGAACGGGCGTCGGAACGGCAATGCCGTTCTTTTTCAAAGTCTGATTAAGTTCCTGCTGAACCCCTAGTTGTATGAAGCCTGACAGATAGGCCACCCCTTTTCTTTAACTCTCAGACGAATTGCCGCCCGATTGCGTTGTGTGAATAATGGTCTTGACCCTGCCGACTTGACCGTCCTGCAGGCGTACCTTGATTCCGTGCGGATGGTACGGTGAGTTCGTTAATATATCCTTCACCTTGCCGCGAGTCGTCTTCCCTGTTCGTTGGTCCTGCTTTAACACAATGTCCACTTCCAGACCGGCATGAATATGTTGACGATGCTGTCCGTTATTTACCATACGTAACCTAAAGCTCCTGTCCAGCGAAAAACCGCATTTTAATTTCGATGTTAGCTACTGTTTTCCAACGTTATCCTCCATATTATACACGTTATTATGCATATGGTATAATGAACAGGCAAAATGGATTCCGATCCATATTCAGGAGGAAACATGCTGACGTTTGAACAAAAATTAGCGGTGATCGAGTCCTTCTCCGAGCTGCAGCGCAAGGACGTCTCGCTTGGACGAGTGAACTTCCATTATGAAGAAAGCGCATTGGATAAAAAAACGGTCGTATATCACCTGCATCCGAACGGAAATGGCTTCGTATACGCCGGGAATCTGGAAGGATATGCCACATACCCGAAGGGCATGGTCAATATTCGGGACTATACGGAAGAAGAGCTTCGCGCCTTGATTCGGGCATCCATCGATTCGCTCGCACCAGGAGCGTATGCGGAAGGATCCGCCTTGAGAGGCTTGGGCGAGAAGATTTGGATCAATCAAGACAAAGAGACGCTGGTGCTCATTCATGAGCATGATTTATGGAACGTCTATGCTATGTCCAATTTGGAAATGGCCTTTGAAACTTACGAAGAAGCCGTGGAATATTTGCATGAAGAAGGGTTTATTCAATCCAAATAACAGTGTATACGCTCTTTCCATCAGGGAGAGCGTTTTTTATTTTGTTTGTGCTTCACCACTCACTTCCCACCGTTTTCCCCATGTTACAGGATAGCCGCTCAAAAAGCCACTTCCGGTGCTCTGTGATGATGTACCGTCTTTTTCACACTGAAAGAAAGCCGAACGAACGTATGCGAGAAAATGATAGAGTTTCCAAGCCAATGCGCGTTACAATAGAGGAGGCTTTTGGGTAATGAGTGTAAGTTTCATGTCATGATAGATAATCAACAAGAGGAATGATAGCGATGGGTATGGAGAGAAATTTGAAAATAATCGGCACGGGGGCATATTTGCCGAAGCAGCGCATCACCTCGGAGGAGATGGATCTGAAGCTCGGCGTTCCCGCCGGTTGGTCCTTGAAAAAGTCAGATGTGCGCGTGCGATATTTCGTTGAAGATGAAACGGCTGCCGAGATGGGAGCACTCGCTGCGCAAGCCGCTCTACAGGACGCGGGGCTCACGTTCGCTGACATCGACTGCATCGTATGCGCGAGCGGAACGATGCAGCAGCCGATTCCATGTACAGCCGCATTGATTCAACAAGCAATGGGGCAAGGGCAGTCCGGGGTGCCGTCCTTTGACATTAATTCGACCTGTCTCAGCTTCTTGGCGGCGTTCGACGTCATGTCGTATCTGATCGCCGCGGGACGCTACCGGCGTATTCTCATTATATCGACGGAGGTCGCCTCGGTCGGCCTGAACTGGGAGCATAAAGAAAGTGCGGTGCTATTCGGCGACGGCGCCGCTGCGGTCATCGTCGGCATATCGGAAGAGCACGAGCAATCGCGAATCATCGCCTCCTTAATGGAAACTTATAGCGCTGGGGCCTCGTATTCCGAGATACGCGGCGGCGGGACAGGACTGCACGCCAAGCACTATGACGATACTCGGATGCACGACTATATGTTCCATATGGACGGACATGCGATTTATAAAATGGCCTCCAAGCTATTGCCCGACTTCCTTGAACGGCTGCTCGGACCGGGGAATACGGCGATGTCGCAATTTCAGCTCATTATCCCGCATCAAGGCAGCGCCATGGCGATGCGCCTAATTAGCCGCAAGCTGGGCATTGCGACGGAACAGCTCATGAACATTACGGCGGATCATGGCAATACGATTGCCGCCTCCATTCCGATGGGATTGCATGAGGCGATTCGCCAAGGGCGGATGCAGCGCGGCGATCGCATTTTGCTGCTTGGCACCTCTGCCGGACTGTCGCTGGGAGGGCTGGTGCTTGACTACTAGCAGCGTGTCTAGTGGCGTTCCGCGGGACAGTGCTCGCACCGTCCTTATTACCGGCAGCCGCGCCCCCGTCTCCTTGGCGCTGGCGCGGCTATTGGGCGATGCCGGGCACCGCATCATCATGGCGGACAGCTTGCGCATGACGCTTGGATCCGCCTCCCGCTATGTCTCGCGCCATTACCGCTACCCGCCGCCCCGCCACGAACCAGAGCCGTTCCATACCGCAGTAGAGCGCATCGTGATAGACGAGCAGGTGGATTACATAATTCCGACCTGCGAGGAAGTGTTCTATCTGGCGCAGAGGCAACGGACATGGCCTGACGGGTGCGAGCTGTTCGCGCCGCCATGGGAGATGCTCAGACAGCTGCACCATAAAGGAGAGTTCATTGAGCTGGTCCGGCAAGTTGGCTTGAAGACACCGGCGACGCGGCTGCTGGCATCAAGAGAAGAGGCAAGCGACTATGTGCGGAAGCTTGGGGCGGACACCGCCGTGCTCAAGCCGGCTTACTCGCGCTTCGCGAGTCGCGTGTTATTCGTAAGCGCTGACCATGACCTGCCTGCCGGCATGCATATATCCCCGGCCCACCCTTGGGTCGGGCAGCAATATATTCGCGGCGCGCTGTACTGCACGTACAGCATCGTACGCGACGGAGCTGTACGTGCGCATGCTTGCTACGCTTCCGAATTCACGGCGGGCGTGGGCGCCAGCATCGCCTTCAAGCATGAGCCGCAGACGGATTTGCTGGCATGGGTGCGCCGGTTTGTCGCCCCGCTTCGTTATACGGGGCAGATTGCGTTTGACTTTATCGTCACGCCGGAACGGGACATCTACCCGATCGAATGCAATCCCCGCGCGACAAGCGGCATCCATTGCTTTACGGATTCCGATCGGCTGGACAAGGCATTCTTCGGAATGAATGATAGTGCAGGTCACGGTACGGATAACGGGACGAGTGATTGCACAGATGACGGTACGAGTCACGATGCGAGTCACGGTGCGCATCTTGGTGTGAATCGCGGTGAATCCCGCCCCATCGAACCAACGTCCGCCCGTCCTGCCATGTTGACGGCCGCTATGCTGGCATACGGCTGGAAGCATCCGCGGCGCATCTATTGGCTGACGCAGCTGTGGAAGGGGCGCGACGTCATCTTCCGCTGGAAGGACCCGAAGCCGCTTGTTGCGCAAGTCGTCATGCTGCAAGGCTTCTGGCGGGAGAGCCGCAGACGCTCCATCTCGCTAATGGAAGCAACAACATCAGATATAGAATGGAATGGTGAATGATGAGCCGACGAGCGTTAGTGACGGGAGGAACCGGGTTTCTCGGGCAGCGTCTGGCCTTCAGGTTACTCGAAGAGGGATATGCGGTCAGCGCCATTGGCCGCAATGCTCGCGCAGGCCATGAACTAGAGCTCATGGGTGTCCAGTTCATTCCGCTCGACCTGTGCGATGCTGCTCGGGTCAAGGAGGCATGCCGCGGTCACGATACCGTGTTCCACTGTGCGGCGCTTTCTGCCCCATGGGGTGCATACGCGGACTTCTATGCGAGCAATGTCATCGGCACGCGCCATGTCGTGCAAGGCTGCGTAAGCGGCGGAGCCCGGCTCGTGCATGTGTCGACGCCGAGCATCTACTGGAATTGGCGCGACCGCCTGAATATTTCGGAGGCGGAGCCGCTGCCTCCGAAGCAGGCGAATGCCTACGCCGCTACGAAGCTGCTCGCCGAGCGGGAAGTGGATCAGGCCGTGGAAGAAGCGGGGCTGCACGCCATCACGCTGCGGCCGCGTGCCATCTTCGGACCGGGCGACCGCGCCATCCTCCCGCGCCTGATCGAGGCGAACCGGGTCGGCTATATGCCGCTCATTCGCGGCGGCCGGTCGCTGCTCGACGTCACGTACGTCGACAACGTCGTCGACGCGTTGCTGCTCAGCGCCGCAGCCTCTCCGGCCGCACTCGGCGGGAAGTACAATATTACGAACGGCGAACCGATGCTGCTGAGCGATATGTTGGCGAAGCTGTTCGCTCTGCTTGATGCGCCGTTCCGCCCCATCCCGCTCGCCTACCCGATTGCTTCGGCGGCGGCCGGCCTGCTGGAGCTTCACGCCCGTTGGCTTGCCGGAGGCAAGGAGCCGAGGCTGACCCGCTACACGGTCGGGCTTATCGGCCGCAGCCAGACGCTCGACATTACGGCAGCTCGCGAGAAGCTGGGATATAAACCAAGGATCAGCATTGAGGAAGGCATGAGGCAATTTGCCGAAGCATGGACACAGGAAGGAGGTGCAGCGCTTCATGGGAGATAACCTAGAGGTTAGAACGGAAGTCCAATTGAACTTGATGACTGCCGGCTACTGCACACATCGGGAATGGCTTACGATCCAAGGCGGCAGCTTCGGTTCCGTTCGCTTTCCCGCCATGTTCGCTTATATCGAACACCCGCGGCTCGGCACCGTCCTGTTCGATACAGGATATTCCGAGCGCTTCTTCCAGGCGACGTCGGCCTTTCCTGCGAAGCTGTATCGGTGGACGACGCCGGTCTATATCTGCGAGGAAGAAACTGCGGCCCACCAGCTGCGTGCGCTCGGCGTACCACCCGAACGCGTGCAGAAGATCATTTTGTCGCACTTTCATGCGGATCATATTGGCGGTGTGCGCGACTTCCCGAATGCCGAGTTCTATTATTTGCGCACAGCCTATCGCCCCCTTCAGGACATGTCCACTTTCAGAGCCACGAAGGCAGGCTTTCTGCCTGAGCTATTGCCGGACCGGTTCGGAGAACGATCCCGTCCGATCGAAGAGACATGCAGCAAAATAAGCTTGAACGAGGGATATGCACCCTTCACGGAAGGATATGATCTGTTCGGAGACGGCAGTGTCATCGGCATCGACGTATCGGGGCATGCGCCAGGTCAGCTTGGCCTGCTTCTGCGCGCCACGGGGCAGGAATATTTCCTCTGCGCCGACGCGGCGTGGTCGACAACTGCCTATGCATCGCACCGGCTCCCGAAGCCGATCGTCAAGTGGATAAAAGCGGATTGGCGACAATATAAGGACAACCTTCACCGGCTGCACGTTCTGCACCGTCAACGGCCGGAGCTGCGCATTATTCCGACGCACTGCCGGGAAGCAGAGCAGCGATATGTATTAGGGTCTGAAATTAAGGGGGATGCCCGACGTGGATAAAGGAGCGATGACCGCCGCCTGGGAATACATCCGCACGAAGTACGGGCGGCGTTGGAGCAGCCGGGAAGCGCTGGAGCGGTGGCAGCATCGTAATGTGGTGAAGCAACTGCGGCGAATTGTGCCGCATTCTCCCTTCTTCCGCGAGCGCTTGGGTGAACTTCCCCTTGAACAATGGCGCGACATGCCGATTATGAATAAGTCGACGATGATGGAGCATTTCGATACGCTCAATACCGTCGGCATTCGGAAGGAGGATGCGTTCGCCGTGGCGCTGGCCGCAGAGGAAAGCCGCAATTTCACGCCCGAATGGAACGGCATTACCGTGGGCATGTCCTCTGGCACATCGGGCAATCGCGGCCTCTTCCTCGTCAGCGCGCAAGAGCGCATGGCATGGTCCGGGGCGATGCTCGCCAAGGCCTTGCCTGGATCCGTACTGGCACGGGAGCGCATTGCGCTATTCCTGCGAGCCGACAGCAACTTGTACGGCAGCGTGAGCAAGCGGCGGCTGCAGTTCGCCTTTTTCGACCTGCTCGCCCCGTTCGGGGAGCACGTCAAGCGGCTGAACGCATACGCTCCTACGCTGCTCGTCGCGCCCCCGTCCATGCTCCGCATGCTCGCGGACGCGCTGGCACAGGGCCAGATCGCGATACATCCGCGCAAGCTCTTTGCCGCAGCGGAGGTGCTGGATCCGCTGGATGAAGCAATTATAAGCGCAGCGTTCAAGCAGCCTGTACACCAAATCTATCAATGCACGGAAGGATTTCTCGGCATCACGTGCGAGCACGGGACGCTCCACTTGAATGAAGACCTCGTCTGCATAGAGAAGGAATGGCTGAACAAGCATTCACGCAAGTTCACACCCGTCATTACCGACTTCCGGCGTCTGACCCAGCCGATGATCCGCTATCGGCTGGACGATGTCTTAACGGAGCGAAATGAGCCTTGCCCGTGCGGCTCACCATTTACCGCGCTAGAGTGCATCGAAGGGCGGCACGACGATATGTTCTACATGCCTTCCCTGCTGGACGGGACGCTCACGATGGTCTTTCCCGACTTTATTCGCCGTGCGATCATGTCCGCCTCTTCCAAGATTGAGCACTATGCCGCGGTTCAGCATGCGCCGCAGCATATTACGGTAGCGCTACAAGTGCCTGTGGAACACCGGGCGGAATGCGAACGGAACATTGCGCAAGAATTGAGCAAATTGTGTGAAATCGTTCATTGTGCAGCGCCTGACATCACATTTACCGATTGGAAGCAGCCACCTGCGGGGCACAAGCTGCGCCGGATCGAGAGGAAGTTCAGACCATGAGCACCGTAGTTCTATATGACGCGACCAATATTGGCGAGCTGCCGTGGCCGAAAGATGAAGAGGGAAAAGCAGCCCAGGCGTGGATAGAACCGTGGATACAGCAGGGGCCAGAACACTATGTAGACAATATTCAGACCCGTATGATGGCGCTCGTCATCGAAGGCCAATATGTGCTTCCAATTACCGTCAATGAGCAAGAGTACGACAACGCATACGTGTGCTCGCCATATACGCATTATGTCTCGTATGCGAAGCAAGAGCTCGGAATGCTGAAGCAGCCGCTGCTGGAACGGCCGCTTGCGTGGCTGCTACACGGCATCGGGCAAGGCATGAAGCTCGCACGGTGCAATCGCGTCGTGCATGTGAACAACTGGCTGCTGTCCACGAACCTGTATCCTCACATGACGGCAGAGCATGTAACAGCTATTATCGCCATGCTGCAAGCTCGGTTCCCGGATTACGCGATCGTGTTCCGTTCGTTGAACCGCTGCTATTATCCCGAGCTATGCCAAAGCATGGAGGAAGCCGGATGCTTGCTTGTGCCAAGCCGCCAAATCTATCACCTGGATACACGCCATTCCCGCACCCAAAATGCCAAGGCAAGGTGGTTAATCAAGCGGGATGAAGGACTGCTTGCGAAGCACGGATACGAGACGGTTCAGCATGACGAACTGATCCCAGCTGATATTCCACGCTTGGTTCAGCTCTATAACTTGCTTTATATCGATAAATATTCGCCGTACAACCCGCAGTTCAATGAACGCTTCTTCGCCCACGCATTGGCGGACAAAACGCTGCGCTTCGTTGCCCTGCGCACAGCTGCGGGCCGAATTGACGGCATCCTAGGTTATTATTGCCGCGGCGGCATTCTGACGACGCCTATCTTCGGCTACGATACCGCCCTTCCGCTCGAGACTGGTCTTTACCGCATGCTATCCGCCGTCCTGTTCCGCGAGGCGCAGCAACTCGGCATGCAGTGGAACGAGAGTTCAGGCGCGGCGCAATTCAAGCGCAACCGGGGGGCTGTTGGGCACTGGGAATATTCCGCCGTCATGAACCGGCATCTGCCAACGTACCGCCGAAGCTGCTGGTCATTCGTCTCCTTTGTCGCCAATCGTATCGGAGTTCCACTGATGGAACGCAACAAATTATGAGCACAAAAAGAGTGAAGAGGAAGGAGGAATCATGTTGACATCGCCAAATACAGAATCGAACCGGCCCGCAGCTTCCCCTTCGCGGCCAATCGCTGTCGTCACCGGTACATCCAGCGGCTTCGGCCTCTACACGAGTGTCGCGCTGGCGCACGCCGGATATGATGTCGTGGCGACGATGCGCAACACGGCCAAGCAAGAGAAGCTGCAGGCAGAAGCGCTGGCAGGCGGCGGCTCCGAACGCATCCATGTGCTGCCCCTTGATGTTACCGATGCGAAGAGCGTTGAAGCCGCCTTCGCCCATATCCGGCAGCACTACGGCAAGGTCGATCTGCTGGTGAACAATGCGGGCTATGCGGCAGGCGGGTACATTGAGGAAGTGGACATGGACGCTTGGCGCGCCCAGTTGGAGACCAATTTCTTCGGCACGGTCGCCGTAACGCGCGCGGTGCTGCCCATGATGCGGGAACAAGGCAGCGGAACCATTGTCAATGTAAGCAGCATTAGCGGCCGGTACGCTTTTCCGGGCTATGCCCCTTATGCCGCCTCCAAATTCGCCGTCGAAGGCTTCACAGAGGCGCTGCGGCTCGAGATGCTGCCTTTTGGCGTGTATGCCGTGCTTATCGAACCGGGTGCTTACAAGACCGACATATGGGGAAAAGGGTTCTCTTCCATCCAAGCACGCGACGGTTCACCATACAGCAAGCCGCTCCAAGCGGTGCTGCAGTTCTCGAAGCGCAGCGCCGAGACGGCTCCGCCTCCGCAGGAGGTTGCGCGTCATATCATCAAAATTGCGCGTACCCCAAGACCGAAGCTGCGCTATTTCATGGGTCGGGGCGCCGCTCCCTTGCGCCTTATCCGATTGTTTCCTTGGAAATGGTATGAACGGCTCGTACTATGGGCGTTAAGGCGCTAAACAAGGAGGCTGTCACCGCGTGGATATCGGGACACAGCCTCCCTTTTGCTTTTACTCCTGATATTAACCCTGCTTGTTCAGCGCATTCATGATCCACATACCATTCCTTCATGCGATGCAATTCTCCGGTCGTCTCCTCCGCAATCGATACGAGCCGTCTGCGTTGAACATGTAGTGCTCCATCGAGCGATAATTATCGCCGGAAATGGAGTCGATGAAGCGAGCAATGCAGCCGCGCATGCCATCATATTTGCCATTGGCCGTCTCGAAGTCCTCCCCCAAATAATAGGTGGCTCCGACATGACGCTCATACTCCTCGAAAGGGCCCGCTCCAATAGCGTCCTTCGGATTCACGTAGTTGATGATTTGGCCATCGAAATCACCGCTTCTCGCTTGTGCCGCCAATCCGTCCGGCAGTAGATTCATAACGCTCGGCGCGCTGTACGTGACCGCGTCCCATCATGCTTGGCGGCAGCATATTGCGCCAAACCACCGCTACTTCTTCTTATCAGCTACCGCCTGCGTGAACAGATTGCCGTCCAGGTCCACATCAAACGCCTTGCCGAATCCGACGACATAGCGACCTTGTCCCGGCTTTAGCTCGAATAGGGAAAAGTCGAGACCGCGCAGGACATTCATCAGCTTTGCGCTGTGACGTTCCTCGAACAGTTCAAAGATGGAATCAGATCCCTCGTTACCGATATACCTCGGCACGCATCTCAAGCGGACGCGCTCCAAGCCGAACAAGTTCGGCGATTCCGATTCATCCGCCAGCAGCATGACGTGAAGGCAAGTGCTGTGCTCGATAAGGCGGTAATGATCGGCGATTCGGCTAATGTATATGTATAGTTTTCCGTCCTTCTTGACGAAAGGGGCGTAGCTTACAAACGGCTCCCCGCGCTCATCCGTCGAGCTGATAATGAGCGTCTTCCGGTTATCTATGAACTCAAGATAATGCTGCTTATACTTTGCGAGATCTATCGTAAACTCCATACAAGCTCCCCCCATTAATCACTTTCATAAGTGATTATGATAATCATTATCAATTAATTATCATTTATAAAGCTACCACGTTTATCCCCGCAATTCAAGCTGCAATGAACGCGCAAATTTGCTTCTGCAGCCAGATGCGGGATCATCCTGCAGCGTGAGAGCTTCCTGCCTGCCACATGGTATATTTTCCTTGACTCTAAAACAAGAAACGGCAAATTCGCAGATAAGATGAGCTGCATTCAAAAGGTGAAAAATGATGAAGTCAGGGATCGGCGCCGTGCGGACGCGGGGTCTGCCGCAGCATACAGCCGCGCCTTGGGGACGAATATGGATGTCGCTGCTGCTGAGAACGACACTGTTTGCATGTATCGGATTCGTATTTACAGGGATATGTGCTGTTATGGGCAGTGATCAAGCATTGCGTGATGCGGAGTAGCGGTGGCCGTTCCAGGAGATTTCCCCCAATGCGGTCACGTGGGTCGTGCTATGCTATCCTCGTGATTGAACAAAGAAGGCCTTCCTTATAACAGCATCATCCACTTCAGCAAAGAAAGATGGAGCAGCGATATAGGCGAGGCCCTTCTGTATCTTATTATTGGCTTAGGCGTCAGCATTATTGGGATTACGCACTACGATACCATCTGTGCTGGAACGGAGAGCGCGCAGATCCAACTTGATGATTTATTTTATTTCGCAAGTCGCCTTTAAATACCAACTGGAGCGACTCCGACTTTCTGAAATCATCTGGCGTAACGAGCGCCGCGGATTTGTTGACCAGCTTCATTCCGCTCTCCTGAAACAGCGCCGCGACAAATTGGGAGCAGAAATATGCGTTCTCCCGCTCAATATGTAGGTTAAATGGAATGCCGAACAGGCCCAGCAAATTGTATTTATATTGCTCCTGGCTCTCTTCCATTTGCTGTACGCGCCTGCGGATCTGCTCATATCTGTCGCTCGTTACGCTGCAGCGATATAGAGCGCACAATGTAGGCCGCCTGTCAGCGCGAATGAGGCTGCCATGAACCTGCTCCTTCACAAATCCGCCAACAAACGGATTGACCGAATGTCTGCGCCCGAAGCTGTATATCTCTTTCAAATCTGCATCGAACGCAACCGACACATGATTAAGCGGAGCTTTTGTATACATTTTTATCATTTTGGACAGCAACGTCCCTGTATCTGTAAGAAGAATATAAATATTCCTGTCGCTCACTATACTCACCAACCCATATATTTCTTTGTTTCTTCATTGTATAGGTTGAATGAGCTTTCCAACACAATCCTGCGTCGGGAATATAACCTAGACTAACGTCGGGGTTAGAGAAGTAAGCCTTATTCCGCATCCATAACGGCGCTGCAACTTTCGCGTATAATTAGCTCCGTCGGAATTAGCACCTTTTTGCCGATCGTGCGGTTCTTCTCGATGCGTTCGAGCAGCAGATCCAGCGCCGTCTCCCCCATAAACTCGCTATGCAGCTTCACGGTAGTCAAGGACGGCATCATAAATTGGGCTACGGTTATATCGTTAAATCCAATAACGCTAATATCGTTCGGCACGCGCAGACCCTGCTCTTGAATCGCGCGGATTGCGCCGATTGCCATCGAATCGTTGGCGGCTAACACCGCGGTGCATGTCGTGCCGGAAGCCAGAAGGCTGTTCATGAGCCGGTACCCGTCTTCTGCCGAGAAGGAACCGATCTGCACCAGTGCGGCATCGAATAGGTTCGCATCCTTCATCCACCGTTCGTAGGCCTCTTCCCGCCGATCCGCCAGCACCTGCCCGTCCACTTCGTCTCTTCCGCCAACATAAGCGATCCGTCGATGTCCGAGATCGTGTAAATACGTCAGCGTCCGATTGACCGCATCGTACAGATCCACCATGACAATATCACACCGGTGATCCCACGGAACGGCATCGATGAACACGATATTGGGCGTTAAGCCCCATAGTTGACGGATCTGTTCCTCGTTGATGGGACCGATGACGATCAAGCCGGACATCGATGGGGCAGACAGTTCCGGATCGTCCTTGAATCCCTCCCACAGCTGAACGTCATACTCCTGTGCAGCCCCTTCTATCGCAAGTCTCATCGCTAAATAATAGGGGTCATTCAATTCTTCGCTCTTCGTATAGGTCATTACAATGCCAATTTGCTTCTTTTTCACAACCGTCTTCGATGAAGACGAGTTCCGGCTGTCGGCGCCGTCGCTGCTCTTGACCCGTTTGAATTTGCGGTATTCCAGTTCTTCCGTTATTTCAAAGATGCGCCGCTTAGTCTCATCCGACACCGATAACGTCTGATCGAAATTCAGAACCCGGGAGACGGTAGAAATAGACACATTGGCCCGTTCCGCAATATCTTTCAATGTTGCCACTATATATCAACTCCATATACCAATACTTTCATTATCACGCATTGTCATGCACAGCTATCACCTTGATTGTACTTTGTTTTTTAGTAAAAATAAATATGATTTAGTAAATAGACCCATAACAACGAAAACCCGCCACCCTGTCGGATAGCGGGAATGGGGCTTATTCCATCGTTTTCAGCGTTTCTTTAGCCTTCATAATATCGGATACTTCCTTGTTGGAATACACGGATAGCTTCAAGCTGAGCTGGAACGGCTCGAACTTGCAACGGTATTTATCCAGTTGGTTCTGGCCGCAAGAGTTAGATCCGAGCCCATTCTGCTTATAATCGAGATTCAGCACGATATAATCTCTCTTCTGCAAGTCGATCGTATGCCTGGCAGCATCCAAGTCATCCACTTCATAGTACACTGCGCTGAAGTCCAGCTGCGGATAACCGACAGCCATCAGTCCCGCTCCATAACGATCCGCAAGCCGCACCCAACGGCAATCGGTATGATTTCCATTCTCCTGCGGATACACATAGTCAGTGAACATCTCATCGACTGTCCGCTCATATACGCCAAATAGATTCGCTTGCTTCGAATCGACGTACGATTCTCCCGGCCCGCGGCCGTACCATTTTCCGAATTCGCATGCTTGATTCAGATGCATGGACACTCCGATGCGCGGTATCATTTCAGGCGCATTTTGAATCATGCCCTCAGGCACGCCGCTCACTTCAAAGAGCAGGTCGCCGTTCGGATAGATCCGGTAATGATAACGGGAACGATAGTGCCACGCAGAGTTCGTCGTGCCGTTGATGGTCGCTGCAGTAAACCGCACATAGTCCCCGGCATGCTCGTAGGACACATCCTCCACCATTTCATGCATCAGATGCATGAAGGTTTTCTTTTTATAATCTTGTACGATTTCCATATCGTTATCGATCGTTGCCCGCCAAAATTGAAGCTGCGGCCCTTGCTCCACGATGACTGTGCCGTTGCGCTTCCATGATGTCATCCGGCCTTTGACTGTATCAAAGCGAATTTCAAAGTCGTCCCCGCGCACGATGAGCTCGCAGTGCTGCTCTTCAACCTGCAAGGTGCCGCTCGGTTCAATCACGAATGGTTCGGTCTGAATCGGCAGCATGAATTGGGCCGTCGCCAGCTCATGTCCCTTCGGCGCCCAGCGATATTCACGGTTCAAAATGTACGATATATTCAAATAGTAATCCGTGCCAAGCTCCGGTTCAAAGTCGAGCGAATAGTCAAGCTGAATGTCACGGCTGGAACGGGCTTCAATCCTTGACAGGTCCGCTTGCCCGGTCTGCAGAATTTCATCGTCCTTCACGATGGAATAGATGAGCGTCAGATGATCCAATGGGGCAAAGTCATATTTGCTCTCGACCGTAATCACGCCTTGGCGCAGATCGACCGCATGGGTATGCACGGGTTCGATGACCTTCTTATACTCCAACAGCCCCGGCGATGGCGTGCGATCTGGCATGATGAGTCCATCGATGCAGAAATTCCCGTTCGTCGGATCGTCCCCGAAATCACCGCCGTAGCGGTAATACGTGCGACCGTGTTCATCGACGCTCCGGATGCCGTGGTCGAACCATTCCCATATGAAGCCGCCCTGCAGCTTGTCATGGGCATAGATCAGATCCTGATAATCCTTCAAGTTCCCTGGACCGTTCCCCATTGCATGGGCATATTCACACAAAATGTGCGGTTTCGTGGACGTCTCGATAATGTTCTGCATCGTCTTCCTCGTCGGGTGCTCCAGCCACGAGTACATCGTCGAATATACATCCGTCACTTCCGTCTCATAGTCCCCTTCATAATGCACTAAGCGGGTCGGATCCAGTTCCTTCGTACGCTGTGCCATCGCCTTGAAGTTATGCCCGAAGCCAGATTCGTTGCCTAACGACCACATTACAATGCAAGGATGGTTCTTGTCACGGTGGATCATCCTTTCGATTCGATCGACATAGGATAGCTCCCAAGCCGGATCGTCGGAGAGCCAGTTGTAATTGCCCGTTAATTCGAACCCGTGGCACTCAAGGTCAGTCTCGTCAATGACATACATGCCGTACTCGTCGCACAACTCATAAAGATACGGAGAGTTCGGGTAATGCGCCGTACGTATCGCGTTAATGTTATGCTGCTTCATAAGCACAATATCTTTTACGATATCTTCCTTCGCTACCACGCGGCCAGTTACCGGATGATAATCGTGCCGATTGACCCCTTTCAGCTTAATCGCGACGCCGTTGACGGTAAACGTATCCCCTTTTGTCTCGATTTTGCGGAATCCGACCTTCTGCGGCACGACTTCCACAACCGTATCCCCTTCCTTAATCGTTAATAGCAGGGTATACAAATAGGGCTGTTCAGCGCTCCACAGCTCCGGCGCTTGGACATGCTCCCGAATAGTTGCGCTTGCCCCCGCTTCTATCTCACCGGATAGCACAAGTCGGCGGGAAGCATCCAGAAGCTCGTAAGCCAGCGTAAGACCAGGCTTGGCCCCGCGGATTGCGGCGTTGATCTGCAGCTCCGCTGCTGTGTAATCAGAGTTCAAATCCGTGACGACGCTATAGTCTTCCAAGCCCACCAACGGCTGCGTGTACAAATCGACATCGCGGAAAATCCCACTCAGCCACCACATATCCTGGTCTTCCAGATACGTGCCGTCCGACCATTGGTATACGCGGACGGTAATTTCATTGTCTCCGTGATGAACATAGCCGCTAATATCAAATTCCGCCTGCAGGCGAGCGCCCTTGCTATAGCCGGCCTCCTTGCCATTCACCCACACGTGAAAGGCCGAGTCCACGCCATGGAACCGCACGATCACCTGCTGATGACGGAGCCAGTCCTCGCCCATGGTAAAGTTCCGTTTATAAATACCGGTAGGGTTGTCCGTCGGTACATATGGAGGACGGATCGGGAAGTTGTACCACAAGTCGGAATAGTGCATGTTTCCGTAGCCCTCAAGCTGCCAATTGCTCGGAACAGTAATCTTATCCCAACCCATGCAATCGAACGAAGGCTGTTCAAAATCTACAGGCGAATACTCGGGCGCTTCAAGGAATTTGAATTTCCAAGTGCCATTTAGACTTTTGAAATGATGGGTATAGGCCGGTTGATTATATAACGCCTTCTGTCTATCTGGATATGAATAAAAGAATGCCCTTGGTTTCATCCGGTTGACATGAGAAATCGAAATATTTTCCCATGTTTTTACGTTGTTCATGTTAGATAGCCTCCCTTTGTTTCCCTGTTGTGGATAAATATGTTTACGTTCATAACGTCGCCAGCGAATAACCGCAAAGCCCATAAATATAATGAAACCGAGCACGTTGAAGAGAAGTGTAAATATTTGATCAGCCTCTTAATTGCAATCGTTTACAATGAAACTTTACCATTTGTTTTACTTGTTATCAATATCTTTTAGTAAAACTTTTACCAATAAGGTGACGCATTTATATCTCACATGTGCGTTTTAGTAAAAAAAATAGAATAAAATAAAGCAGCCTGTTTTTAGGCTGGTTTAGGCTATTGTGAAGCCCCATTAAGGTTGACAACGAAACAAATAGGGGTGGAGGGGGGCCGCTGGAGAGACCAGGCGATCGCCTTTGAATCCGAGCCATCCCCGTACAGTTTCATCCCAATGAGTTAAAGTGCCTGTTCAAAAAGGACACTTTTCAGCACCGATATGTATCACCTTTTACCGATTAGACATCATCCATTTGCCCCGTCTCCGGCGGCTCCAGAAGGTCCATGCCACATCGGTCAAGAAATAGAGCATAAACATAGGACACAGCATGTTCCATACGACCGACAAATGACCATATAGCGCCGCTACCCAAGGATGAACCCAGTGTACGACGGCAAAGGACAGGAGGAGCCAATAAAGTGAGAACTGCAAACATATATGTCCGTGCAGCTGAAGCGGATACTCCGAGTAGTCCCACCATTGACGGTAAAATACTTTCTGCAGCATCAATCCGCTTATATATTCAACGGCCGAGGGGATGATGAAGCATAAGAGGAGCATGGTGCTCCAATGCGCTCCCCGCTCCGCGTAGAGCAACAAGAGGACCGGTGCAATACCGTACATCGGTTTGAATGGTCCCCATAGGAAGCCTTCTTTCCAAAAGGTTCCCGTCGTGAACCAACTGTATACTTGTTCCAATACCCATCCGCCAAAGGAGTAGAGCATAAAGTAAAAGAGGAGCGCGAGCGCATCCTCCACTCCAGAGAGAGCCGGCTGAAATGGAATAGATGGAGTGAACAGATTCATAAGGATGACCAACCTTTACGTAAGATGTGAATCTCCCTTATTATGGTTCGCCATCCTTACATTATTCCTCTTGCCTATCTATGAAGGTGCTTCACAAACGTCGTTACCAGCTTGGACCACGTTTTTTTCATTTAGGCTCCCAATCGGCAAAAAAGGCCGGGGATTATCCCCCGACCTTGATGTATCATGCTTACATCTAAAAATTGATTTGGATCAGTTTTATTATTAGGTTCGCCGAAGGTTTGGCGTTCCAGCTTTGTTTCTTGTCTCACCCATTGGATTTAGTACAATGAAAACAGCTCTTGAACCTCATTACGGTAGATTCCATTGGAATTCATACAGTACTTTGCCATTTATTCCGCAGAATTCGCTGAACCCAGCCAGATCCACTGTATAAAATACAGTCCACATGCCGTTTAGCCGCTCAATCGATACATTCTACTGTATATTTTCCAATGGGACAAAATATTAGCCCTGCAAGCCTTTCTTCACCCACTCGGCAACCGTTACAGTACGCTTCGCTTGGTGCATGACCGCTTCGCGCACATTCTCTACCATATTGCCATCCTGGTCCACCGTAACACTAGTTCCGTATGGATTGCCGCCTGCGGCAAAGATGCTAGGATCCGTATACCCAGGTGTAGCTACAATTGCTCCCCAATGGTGCATCGTAGTATAGAGAGACAGAATGGTCTGCTCTTGGCCGCCATGTGGATTCTGAGCGGAGGTCATTGCACTTACAACCTTATTAGCGAGTTTCCCTTGGAACCATAAGCCGCCTGTCGTATCGAGGAATTGCTTCATCTGAGCCGGCATATTGCCGAATCGGGTCGGAATGCTGAATATGATCGCATCAGCCCACGTCAGGTCATCATGCGTCACGACTGGCACGTCCTGTGTGGCATCCACATGGGCTTTCCAAGCCGGGTTGCCAGCGATCACGGATTCTGGAGCCAGCTCCTGCACCTTCACTATTTTCACTTCTGCTCCCGCTGCCTTCGCACCTTCTGCTGCCATTTGTGCCAATTGATAGTTCGTTCCAGTGGAACTGTAATAAATAATCGCTAATTTGACATTGGACATGTAAGACACGCTCCTTTAAACGTTTTGATTTATGGTTTCTTCGGATATAACGGATAGTCTACTTCTGTCGGAACTTCAATGAGGACTATCTGCAATCCGTTGGCGCCTTGGGCGGCAAAATGGACCTGACCGTCTTCTTCCGAACGAAGAACGAGGAAATCCTTCTCCTCGAATGATTGTGCGCCAGCATCATCGGCGGAGCACTTCCCGCCGCCTCTTACGGCTAGAACTGCCAGTGTTCGGTTAGGGCGTAGAGAGTGCACGTATGAAGCGCCCGGCGCCAACGATACGTCCCACATCCCGGCATCAGCCACGATATGAATGGGAGATGACCCGCCGATGACGGTCTTCACCGTCATTCCCTCTTGCTCTTGCTTGGGAAGCTTATGATCCTCATATGCGGCGTACTGTGGATCTCTGCGCAGCGCGTCCCGAATATTCGGTTCAAACCAGATCTGGAATAGCTCAGCGTCTGGGCCTACGAGTCGTTCCTGATGATATACACCAGAACCCGCCTGAATGAGTTGGGCGCCGCCAGGACCAACTATGCTTTCCGTTCCGAGCGAATCTCCGTGATAGGCTTGCCCGTGAATGACATAAGTGAGAATTTCAAACGCCTGGTGGGGATGCGAGCCAATAAAGCCTTCCACTTCCGCATGCGCCCATGCCCAGTAAAATAGCGGACCCAGTCGATGTATGGCCGATCCTTCTCCGGAAAATCCAATGGGCTTCTGCTCGATAATCATGCCTCCATCGAACTCCCCAGAGCCTTGCTCGGCTGGAGTCAGAACGCGAAGTTTCATCTTGGACACCACCTTTCATCATTGTTACCCATTGTCTATGAAGTATGAATTATCACGAAATCTATAATTACGAATTCGAGATATCTGTCAAAAAAGAACGAGTTCAACACTTATCTTGAACTCGAGATAATTATAGATCGCCATTCCATCTATGTCAAATCGAAAGTCGATAAAACTTACAAGTTGCTTATCGTTTCCACGAGAAGCTCTTCTTGAAATGGCTTGATGATGAAGCCCTTCGCTCCGGCGCAGAAGGACTCCCTTATAAAATAACTCTGTCCCATCGCTGACACCATGACGACGTTGGCCTGTTCATCATTCATGCGGATCTGACGCAGCGCAGCTAATCCGTCCATGCCCGGCATCGTAATGTCCATCATTACAATCTCGGGCTTGAGACGCTCGTACTGCAAGACCGCTTCGTTGCCATCGGCCGCCTCGCCTATCACATCATAACCATTGCGCTCTAATATATTTTTTAATACATGCCGCATAAACAGCGAATCGTCAACGACGAGCACCTTTTTCATCATGCACCTCTCCAATGTTCCCCGATTTACCCCCGTTCTGTGCCAGTTGCTTCACGACTTCAGCCAATGCATCGATGATGGTCAAATCGTACTGCTCATGATTGGAATAGAAATAACCCATTATATCTGCGTCAGACCTTTCCATATCCTGATACGCTCTGGGCACTTTCATTGCCGCATACACGTCCGCGACGGCAGCCAGCCGCCCAATCGCTGGCACTTCCATCCGGCCGGCTGGATATCCGCTTCCATCTGCGCGTTCGTGATGATATAGGCAGAGGTCCACAATGTCCTTCTCCATACCGAGCTTTCGCAGTATGCCCACTCCCTCCGCCACGTGCCCTTCCAGCTCATCCCGCTGGGATTGGTCCAGCTTCTTATCCGATTTTAATATATCATCCCCCATGGACAGCTTACCGATATCATGAAGAAGCCCGCCGAGATACACATCATCAATGCGCATATGCTGCAGAAATGCGCCTTGGAACCGTAAGTAAATCAATAGTTGAACCGACGCATATCCCGTAACGAGGGAATGCATTGCCGTATCGGCATCCCGGCATTTCAACGCTTCAAATAAAGCCTGGGCCTGCTGCCACTTGATCTGCTGGCGATGATTCCGCTTCATGTTCGTATAGAAGCTTCTCGACAGTTCCATTATCATGCAGTGTCTCCCTTCCTAAGCCATTTGCTTCCACCGTAACAAAAGACCGTTCCGATGCATAGCGATCTGACCGTTTTGTCCAAGCGCCGTCCACAGACGATGTTCATGCGTTTTTCAGTCCGCAAGCCCGGCCGTCTGTCCTCAACCTGTCCACAGCAAAAAAGAACCACTGCCGATGTGTGTAATCGACAATAGTTCCACTTGGTGGTTACTGGATTCAATTCAATTTGTCCAATGTTGTCTTGTTGTCCTCCAACCAGGCCAGATGCTTCTCTAACCAGCGAATCCAATGGGCTTTATCTTTGGACTTCCAATCCGCATGATCCCAGTTCAACAAATACCTCTGTTTGAACAAGCCGACAATGAACGGATCTTCAATCGAAATATGAACGTTCTCTTCCCCAGAGAACGCTTTGTGCCCTGATGGCTTGACACGGAGCTGCACTTTCAACTGATTGTCTTCAAACAGGATGAGCCTGCTCACCCGCTTATGCTCCATATCTTGTAGATTGTACACAAGCAAATTGACGGTGGGATACCCCAGCATATGTATAATATGTTTGACGCATTCGATACGATCCTGTACCGAGAAACACAGATCGACACCGAACAACGTCATTTTTCCGGTTCGCACAAATTGTATGAAGCTGCTCTTGGCCAGCTTGCAGTAAAACTTATAACTGGACATTTGGGTTAACATGAGCGCTCTTTTTTCTCGCATATTATGAATCAGTTCATCACGGCTATTAGTAAATGAAGGAACCTTCAGATGCTCCAGCATGCGTTCGAACAGCTTGTCAGGCATGAATATGGATGGAATGGTGCGAGTTAACAGATACATATCACCCGCCAGATAGTTCCAATGCTCCGCATCGGTGGTGATTGCCGGATCTTGATCATACGTGCGGATGAGCCGCCTGAATGTCTTCAAAACATTGCGATAATAGGTCAGCATCTGGCTTACTGCCTCTGTGTTGCGCACGATAATCGTCAGATCAAATCCCTGTTCCTGCAGATTATAACTTAGTAATGCTCCAACACCGGATATGACGGTTACTCTATCAATGGATACCATCTTATAGTTGCTATTCGGCATGAAGTAGTTGATTTCGGGGCATTCGAGATACACGGCTATCAGCCTTTTGAACGAGTCGTACGAGATCTCATCATATAAATCGTGGATATACCCGACACCAAGCTCCCATCCTTGCTGCGATAGCTGCTTGAGCTGACGGATGAGGCCCTTCCGCATGTCTTCAGGTTCATTCAGCAAATCACTCCCCCACCGCACTATGCTGACTAACTGTTTGTCCGCTGAATCTTCGGCCTTGCCCGCTTCTTTCAGCATATCAAGCAGCGCTTGATGGTAGCTCTGCGAATTGCAGCAAATTTCGGCACCAATGGGAAGATGACATGTCCCATGCAAAGGTTGGATTGAATGTCCATCCGCTTCCGCCAAGAAAGGACTGGCTTCATCTGCTTCGTTGGCTTGGAACGGCCATGATGCGTGATTGCGCTTGGAAAATTTGGAGAGCGTATACGCGTGCTGCAAAGCGTGCTCCACCCATTGCTCGTATTGTTTCTTCCGAGGCATGGAAGAATGACTTTCTTCCGGTTCGGGAGCGTAGCACAGCAGCAGCGGTCTGATTCGGTCCTCCATCGGGGAATCGGGCACGATGAGCCCGGCGATTTCAGCGGCGATGGAATGGCACAGGCTCGTCATGTTGTTCTGCTGCGGCAACCGCTGCCCGGTCATCCATTTATATACCGACGACACTTCGAAGTGAAGCGCATGCGCCAAACGCCGTGCCGTCAATCCAGTAATGTCCATCATCGTCTTGAGGCATCTGGAAAAGCTCAGTCTGTCACTCATTTCATTTCATCTGCTTTCATCATTGTAAAAATAAGACTTTAGACTCATGCGTCCATTATATCATCGATTGCACAAGAACAATAAACTTTGCGCACGAACACCATCGGCGCACAGTCCAAAAAGGGGCGCAGCAGCCCCTGGACATGTGGAGAAACTTAAGATCAAGCGAAAAGCAAACAAGTATGACGGGGATGACAGCTACTCGCTCATAAAACGGTTCGTAAATTCAGCGCTGAGAGGCTCATTATCCGAGAACAAATCCGGGAATACGTGCAGCATTTCAAACAAAAGGTCTGTCATTCGCACCGTATTGCATACTCGCGCTTCTGCATCACCGAATGTTCCCTTGTACATGACGCCTCTTTGCTCGAATACATCTTCTACCTTCCAGAAATGCTCCGACCAATTCTTCCCGTAATGTCTCCGGGAAGGGACCGGTATCTCCGTACCGTCAGGCAGTACGGTGTACAGCAATTCTGGCTCATCAGACACCCGCCCGGGAATATCGGCCCATTCCTCCACCCCGTGCATGAACGTGTTCCGCCGCAGATCGACGCCAATGAGCAGGATGGCAGCCTCCCGGTCCAAGAGCTTTCCCCAGACCGATTCCCTTGCGCAAGGCGTATCGCAACGTTCGTCTCCAGTTGTAAAGTCTATTGCATCTGCTCCTAATGCTGCTACCGAATGCGTCGGATGCCAAGAACGAACCACGCCTTGACGTCTGCGGAACAACTCCGGAAGTATGCCTATGCAGGACGGAGAAGCATCCACATGGAACTTCGGGTTGTCCACATTAATATTTGCCCACGTATGGGTGGGAAGCACCAGCAATCCATCCTTCATATACTCCGACAGTGCATTGAGCACCGTATTAGCTCCGTGTTCCACCTCGCCCATGCTCTTTAACGAAGAGTGAACGAGCAGCGTGCCATGCTTGTCGATGTCCAGTTGCTCCAATTGCTTCATCAAGCTTGCTTTCGTATGCACAGCAATCCTCCTCTATAGTCCCATTGCCAATAGTATACCTGATTTTGAAAGGTACGTATTGACATGACGAAACACCGACGACTACTAAAAAACAATCCAGTGGGAAATGCCGTCATGACCAACCAACCAGTGAGGGAAGCGAGACGCAAGGAGTGCCTGACGTCAAGCCGCTCCATACCGTCATCCGCAATAATACGATCGATCATGTGCGTTAGGAGAGAAGAAATCTGCGCCATCGTGCCGGTCCATTCTGAATCATCCACTTTAAACAACAAGAGTTGAAGGAATTACAAGTGGGAACCACGTGAAAAGAAGGTGTTGGGTACATAACCGCGCTGGGTGAAAGCATCATGATCTGCGAAAAGACGGAGTCCGCCATATTGGCAGAGACTCCGTCTAGTATTGAGGGAAGCCGTCCGCTGTCAGCGGGCGGCAATTCTCCGGCTTATGAAAGAATCGAAGCCGGCTTTGATGACGGCCACAATCGGTACGGATATAAACATGCCGATAATGCCGAACCATCCGCCGCCGATAATAATTGCGAGTATAATCCAGATCGGACCAATCCCCACCTTGTTGCCCAAAATTTTGGGTCCAATGAGGTACCCGTCCAATTGCTGCACCAGGAAAATGAACAGGACAATCCACAACGTCTGGGCAGGGGACACGAACAACGTAATGATGCCGACAACGACCATACCCATGAACGGCCCGAAATACGGAATGACATTCGTTGCCGCCACAATCAGGCTGGATAGAAGCGCGTACGGCGATTGCAGGATGAGCAGGCCTGCAAACACAATGGTGCCAATAACCGTCGCATCCAAGATAACGCCGACGAAATATTGCGAGAAGATGTTGTCCGTCCGCTTGACGATCGCAATAATCGAGTCAGCCCGCCCCTTGGACAGCAGCGCATACAATATTTTGGTAGAGCCCCCGCCAATCTTCTCCTTATCCTTCAACAGATAAATCGAAATGATAAAGCCGATGACTAAATTAAGCAGCGTGGAAGTGAGTGAAAGCAGACTGGACAGCAAATTGTTCAAAATCAACTTGAGAAAGTCGCTGATTTGACTAGAGACGGAACTCAAGTACGATCCGAGCTTCTCGCCTAATCCCGAACGGATAAACCATTCTTGCTCCAGCACATTCGATCGTATCCATACGTCAGTGCTCGCCAGATAGCTCGGCATGTTGGTAAGAAGATTGCTGACGCTGGTGATGACCCTTGGCGTAATCACCGTGATGCACAGCACGATAATTCCCAAAAATAACGTGTACACGAGCAATATGCTGTACATTCGCTTCAATCGGGTCTTAGCCAGCAATGTTCTCTCCAATACGTTCACGAGCGGCCGCAGCAAATACGCAATGAAAAAAGCAATGAAGAGCGGCGTAAGCATGGTTAAAAAAGAAACGACAACGCCCATTACGTTATCGATATTGTCAACAAGCTTGTACAGCACCAAGCCAATAGTGAATAAACCTAAATAATATAACGTTTTCCGATCCTTGAACATCGCGACCTCCGGGACTGTAATTTTCTCTGCACACAGATAAGTATATATGGATTACGTTTTGAACTACAAATCGGTTGCCGATCATAAAACAAGCCGGCATCTGTTGATACAGACACCGGCTTGCGGACGAACGAGAAGGGGATGAAGCTTATTGCTTATAGTCCGTGTTCAATTTGAACAACCTTTCAATATCCAATTAGGCGTTATTTTGGTCTGCAGCACGGCCGAACATCATCCGGTCAAGAGAAAGCAAGGAACTGCCGCTTACGAGTAAATGCAGAGACATCGCCATTAACGCCAAATCGAGTTCGTAACCGCCGACGAAGCCCATTGACCATTTGACCGTCGCAACCGCGCCCAGCATGATGATAAAAAATGCACCGGAAACGATGCGCGTACCGAGGCCAAGCACCAAGCAGATGCCCCCTACCAGCTCGATCGCGGCAACGACATACGCCATAAATCCAGGAATACCTACGCTGTCGAAGAATCCGGACGTATTTTCAATCCCACCCTGGAATTTTTGCAATCCGTGCACGAAGAAAATAATGCCAAGCACCAGACGAATAATTAAAGAACCTGTTCCTTTGTTTGCAAACATAATGAAATCCTCCTCATTTGAATGATTGTACATTTTTCAAACTACATACTGTAGTGCTATATGATAAAAAGTAGTGCTATATGATAAAAAATTAGGACAACGCAACAATAAACATAGCGCACAACACAAGCAGCACCTGCAGCGAGATCATCGCCGGCGTAAACGGAAGCTTCCACGAATCATCCGTCTCCGGTTCGACTAGCTGTTGAATGCGGTAGTTGATCGACGTGTCAGCAAATGACACATAGGAGAACGGCATCGGTGCCGTTTGGCCGCGTTTTAGCATTTTGAACAGGGCGCTTCCCAAGTGTGCCGGTGTCCCAAGCCGACTGATCGCATAATGGTCCGCCAGCACTTCTCTGACGATTTTATATTTTTGTCTAGACCATTTCAGGATCGGAAGGTACCACATAACCGATGCGAACAGTGATACCGCAAAGGTCTTAATCGGGTCTCTATGCTTCTGGTGATACATCTCATGATAGATGACCGCTTCGAGCTCATTGCTGTCCAACAGCCCCATCAGCCCGGTGGAAATAATAATTCTCGGCTTCCACAAGCCCATCGTAAACGCAATCGGCGCGTGATGATCAATGACGATGATGCGTTCTTTACCACCGTTATAGGAGTAATTGAAGGCTGCGGTGTGCCATTCATGCCGATAGGTCTTTAATCTTTTATAGGCATTCTTGGAAAGCACGATCTGTCTCACTACAGCGAACAGCATTAAGAACAACGTATAAAAGACTAAAGCATCAAGAGCGTAAGCAAACGTGGACAAGCCGTAATTCTGCATCAACGTCGAGCATACCTCGACGAGGTTAAAATGCAGTTCCCAGCCTGCGAGAACTTGCATCGAGTACATCCCCATCTGAAATAGAACAATTGCCGCAATCAGAACGGACGACCCAAAAATCAGCTTTGATCGATTATTCCACATGGATTACGTGTCCTTTTTCCACTGTTTTATTTTTTGCTCGAGCTTATCCAACAGTCCTTCATCTACATCCTCCAATGCATCGAGCATGTGATTGACCACAAGAGGGCCGAATTCATCCATCAGCTCGTGCGTCAGCTCCTTGGATTGGGTATCCAGGAATGAGTCGCGGCACAACACCGGGCGAAATAACGAAGTTCTTCCTTCCGTCCGCTTGAGCAGAATCCCCTTCTCTACCAACCGGTTCATCACCGTCATAACGGTATTGAAATTGACATTCTTCTCTTGCTCCAGCTTCTTCTGAACATCTTTGATCGTCATTTCGTTGCCATCCCACAAGATGTTCATAATCTTGGCTTCCAGCGGCCCGAAGAAACGATTCATTCCGCTCTCGTGAAACTTGAAGTTCTGAATCTTCATCACAGCACGACCTCCCCACTACGAATTGTAGTGTGAAACCGCAGGACATGTCAAGTATGTCCATATTTAGGTATGATTATGCTCAACAAGCGAGCCACCTCCATCCATCGCTTGTGTAAGGGGAATGGCTCGCTGTTATTAATAAAACTGTACGTGAACAGGCTCCAACTTACATTCTACAATATCGGCGAGAGCAGGCGGGAGATCGATTCGACGAAGCGGCTGCCGATGCCTCTCCGCTTGTATTCGGGCCACGTCAAGAGGCGCGCATCCCGCATATCGTCTTCGAATATACGCTCCAACCGCGCACCGATCCCGTCGTCATAGACGAAGGCATTCACTTCGAAGTTCAACTCGAAGCTGCGGTGGTCCATATTGGCCGTGCCGACAGAAGCCGCTTGCCCGTCCACCACGACCGTTTTGGCATGGAGAAATCCTTTCTCATACCAGTAGCACTTCGCTCCCGCGCGGAGCAGCTCTCCCAGATACGAATTGGAGGCCCACTGCACAACCCGGCTGTCTCCTTTTCTCGGTATCATGATGCGCACATCCACCCCCGATTGGACGGCGACCTTAAGCGCTGTCAGCACACTGTCATCTGGCACTAGATACGGCGTCTGCAAGTAGATGCGTTCCTTCGCCTCAAAAAAGAGTTTGATCATGCCGTTGCGGATTTGCTGCTTGTCCGAATCCGGTCCGCTCGCCACGATTTGTACAGCCTTGCTGCCGTTCGTATTGATATCCGGAAAGTAGGTTGGAGCAAACGGAATATATTGTTGCGCCGCAATCGACCAATCAAGCATGAACTGCGCCTGCAGCCGGTGAACGGCATCTCCCTTGAGCACAAGGTGCGTGTCGCGCCAATGCCCAATTTTCGGGTCCAGTCCCAAGTACTCATTCCCGATATTGAACCCGCCGACAAAGCCTACCTCTCCGTCGATGACCGCAATTTTGCGGTGGTTGCGGTAGTTGACTCGCAGATTTAAATACGGAATCCGGGACGGGAAAAATCGATAAACCTCTCCCCCTGCTGCCCGCAAGCCTTGCAACGCGTCCTCCTTCAAACCAGGCGAACCGATGTCGTCGTACAGCAGCCTCACCTCGAGCCCTTGCTCTGCTTGGGCTGTCAAAGCATCGATGACCCTTCTGCCCGTCTCATCCCCTGCCAATTTGTAATAGAGCAGATGAACATGGTTCGTAGCGCTATGTATGCGTGCAATGAGCGCATCAATTTTTTCATGACCATCCGTTATAATGTCGACCTCATTGTTCTGCGTTAAAGGCGAGTAGTTGTTCGCCAGATTCATGTAAATTAATTGCTCATATTTCTGATTGGAAGGCTGTCGATAAAAAAACTCCCCTTGCTGCATCTGCCGCACCTGAACGGCAATTTCATCTCGTACGAGCCGCTCGGTGCGCGGCTTTATTTTATATACTTTTCGGCGCGCCAGATTTTGTCCAATTAAAATGTAAACGAGAAAGCCAACGTACGGCAAGAATAGCAGCAGCATAAGCCACGCCCATGTTACGCCGACGTTGCGCCGCTCCAGAAAGATGATGACCGCCGCAAACAAAAAATTGATAACGACAATCCACTTCGCCAAAAAGTTGATTGCTTCTGACATCCACATTCGTATGGTTCTCCTGTTCTATGACTGTTCCTTGTTGTTCAGCGGCAGCCAGCGAAGCACATCCTGAATCCGGGCGTCCCAATAGGCCCAATCATGCGTACCTGGACCCTCATCGTATGTGTAATCAAGAGCCGTCTGCCGTACCGCATCGCGGAATAATACATTATCTTCATACAAGAAATCCTCGGTGCCGCAGCATTGATACAGCATCGGCTTTGCGCCTTCTGTCCGCTCACATTGTGCGAGCAGGTGAAACAAGTCATTCGGGGTATCCGATATTTTCGCTTGGCCATAGACCAGCTTATAATCCATCGGCATCATATTATCGCGGAAGTACGGGTTCGCCATATTGACCGCGCCGGATAAGCTCGCCGCTGCCGCGAAACGGTCTGGATGGGACAGCGCCCATTTGAATGCGCCGTAACCGCCCATGGACAGCCCGGCGACGAAATTATGTTCGCGCGCTGGAGATAACGGGAAGAAGTCCCGTGCAATCGCAGGCAGCTCTTCCGTCAAAAATGTCCAATATTTATACCCATAAGCCATATCGGTGTAGAAGCTGCGCTGCACTTGCGGCATGACGACAGCGATCCCCAGTGCGGCGACATACCGCTCAATCGAGGTGCGCCGCAGCCAAGTCGAATCATCATCCGACAGTCCATGCAGCAGGAACAGCGTAGGATGAAGCTGCTTGGACACCGCGACATTTTCCATCCCGTACTGAGTCGTCGTGTTCTGTGGCAGAATGACGGTCATGGACGTATTAAACCCTAATGCTTCGGAATAAAAACTGCAATTGATCAGTGCCACTACTCTATCCCCTTCCACGTTTTCTTTAAGAGGTTGCTCAAAAAGCTCACTTTTGAGCACGAAGTCAGTCTAGAAGCACATTCGACATCGAATCTTGCAATCACCCTTGAAGTCCGGTGCTCATGTAGTCTCGCCTACACTCCGCTCTCCTTCTTCGGCTTCTTACAACCTTCTTGGTGCTGAAAAGCAACCTTTTTGATCTCGCATTTCTAAAGAGGTTGCTCAAAAAGCTCACTTTTGAGCACGAAGTCAATCTAGAAGCACATTCGACATCGAATCTTATAATCACCCTTGAAGTCCTACATTTATCATAACCGATATTTTACCAACACAAAAGACGTGCCCAAGCCCCTCCTCCTCATCACACAGGATAAGGATAAGGATAGGCTTGAAGCACGCCCTGCAAGCAAATAATTTGCGTTTAAACGACTTCCTTCCGGACCCCTCCGCCCGAGAACTGGCTGTTGTACAGATCGGCGTAGAGCCCGTCTTGTTCCAGCAGCTGCTCGTGGTTGCCTTTCTCTATGACACTGCCTCGATCCATGACGAGAATGAGATCGGCATCACGAATCGTGGACAAGCGGTGGGCAATGACGAAGCTCGTTCTGCCGTTCATCAGCTCATTCATTGCCTTCTGGATATATACTTCGGTACGCGTATCTACGCTGCTTGTCGCCTCATCCAGAATCAATATGGCCGGGTCGGCCAAGATGGCGCGGGCAATCGTCAAGAGTTGCTTCTGACCTTGCGATATATTTGACGCTTCTTCATTCAGAACCGTATCGTAGCCGTCTGGAAGCGTGCGGATAAAATGATCGGCATGCGCTGCCTTAGCAGCCCGGACTACATCCTGCTCTGTAGCCCCTGCTCGGCCGTAAGCGATGTTATCACGAATGGTTCCGTTAAATAGCCACGTATCCTGCAGCACCATGCCGAACATGCTGCGCAAGCTGCCGCGCTTCAGGTCAGTGATGTTCACACCGTCAATCGTGATTGCCCCGTCATTAATCTCATAGAAGCGCATGAGCAGGTTGATGAGCGTCGTCTTCCCTGCGCCTGTCGGTCCGACGATAGCGATCGTCTGGCCCTGCTTCACATCGATATTCATGTCTTCAATCAACATCGCATCTTCCTTATAGCCGAACTGAACATGCTCGAAGCGAACATCGCCTTGCGGCTGAGCAATCGTTGCAGCGTTGGCCGCTTCCTGCACCTCCTCTTCCTCGTCGAGCACTTCGAATACCCGTTCCGCAGAAGCGATGGTCGACTGAATCATATTGGCGATGTTGGCCGCTTGGGCAATCGGTTGGGTGAACTGTCTGGCGTATTGAATGAATGCCTGGATATCCCCGATTTCAATCGTTCTCTTCGTGACAAGAACGCCGCCGACAACACAAATTAACACATAGCCAATGTTGCCAATGAAGGACATGAGCGGCATTATCATACCGGAAATGAATTGAGAGCGCCAACTGGAATCATACAGCTTATCGTTAATTTTATTGAATTCATCTAGCGATTTGTCTTCGCGGCCGAATGCTTTAACGATTTTGTGTCCGGTGTACATTTCTTCGACATGTCCGTTCAAATGTCCGAGCGAAGTCTGCTGACTTTTAAAATGCTTCTGCGAACGCTTAGCAATCATTATCGTGACCACGAAGCTGAGCGGAAGCGTCAGGATGCAGATGAGCGTCATTAACGGACTAATCGTCAGCATCATCACAATAACCCCGATAATCGTAATTACCGATGTAATGAGCTGCGTCAAGCTCTGCTGCAGCGTGCTGCTTATATTATCGACGTCATTCGTCACCCGGCTCAAAATTTCACCATGAGTGCGCGAGTCAAAATATTTCAGCGGCAAGCGCGACAGCTTAGCATTGACCTGCTTCCGCATGTCGTACACGATGCGCTGCGCTACGCCAGCCATCAAATATTGTTGAATATAGCTGAACATGGCACTTACCAGATACAGTCCGATTAAGACGAGCAGTATTTGCCAGATGTACTCAAAATCGATACCCGTGCCTGTCATCAAACCCTCGAACAGCTTGGTCGTCGCCTTACCCATAATTTTCGGGCTGACAATGGTGAATACGGTACTAAGCACCGCCATAATAAATACGGTAATCAATTGGTATTTGCGAGGCTTTAAATAGCCCATCAGTCTTTTCAATGTGCCCTTGAAATCCTTCGCTTTCTCTGCCGGCATCGACATACCTGGACCCATCGGTCCTCTATGTCCGCCAGGCTTCGGCCCTCTTTGTTGTTCACTCATGCAATCTCCTCCTCTGACAGCTGTGAGGATACGATTTCCCGGTATACGCTGCAGGAATCCATCAGTTGCCTATGCGTGCCGATCCCTGCAATGCGACCTTCATCCAGTACGATGATCCGATCGGCGTCCATGACCGTGCTTACACGCTGTGCTACGAGCAGTACAGTGGATTCAGTCGTCTCTTCTTTCAACGCTGCGCGCAGCTTCGCATCGGTCTTGAAGTCCAGTGCGGAGAAGCTGTCGTCGAACACGTATATTTCCGGTCTCCTTACTAGCGCCCGCGCAATGGACAAGCGCTGCTTCTGCCCGCCTGATACATTCGATCCGCCTTGCGCAATCTCAGAGTCGAAGCCGTCCTGCATGGCAGAAATAAACTCGGTCGCTTGAGCAATATTCGCAGCATGGCGTATTTCTTCGTCTGTCGCGTCTTGCTTGCCGTAGCAAATATTATCGTTAATCGTGCCTGTGAAGAGCACGGCCTTCTGTGGAACGAATCCAATCTTCGAGCGCACGTCTTGCTGCGCCATCTCGCGTACATCTACGCCGTTAACCATAATGCTGCCGCTGTCCACATCATAGAAGCGCGGAATGAGGCTGAGCAGCGTAGATTTACCTGAGCCGGTGCCGCCAATAATTGCCGTCGTCTCGCCTGGGCTTGCGCTGAAAGAGATATTGGAAATTGCCGGTTGTTCCGCGCCCGGATAGCTGAAGGTTACATCGTTGAACTCGATGTATCCACGCTCGCGATTCGCTTGCTTCACCTGCGCAGCATCCTTGATTTCCGACTGCATGTTCAGCACCTCGTTAATCCGGGCGGCCGAAGCGGAAGCACGCGGAATCATAACAAAGATGATTGAAACCATAATGAGTGAGAACATGATTTGCATAGCGTATTGAATGAACGCCATCAAGCTCCCGACCTGCATATGTCCATTGTCGATGCGAATGCTGCCGAACCAAATAATCGCAATGGTGGAGAAGTTCATCGCCAACATCATGAGCGGCATGAGCGAAGCCATGATGCGGTTGACCTTCACCGCCGTGTTGGTCAAGTCCTGGTTGGCCTCATTAAAGCGTTCCTTCTCGTGATCGATGCGATTAAAGGAGCGGATAACCCGGATGCCGGTAAGACCTTCGCGCAGCACCAGATTCAATTTGTCCAGCTTCACCTGCATCGCCTTGAACAGTGGAATTCCTTTGCTTGCCACCGCGAAGATAGCCAGAGCAAGCAGCGGTATGGCAACCGCCAGCACAAGCGTCAGCTTCGCATCCTTGGATACGGCCATAATGATACCGCCGATACACATCATCGGTGCGCTGACCATCATGCGCAGTATCATAATCAACACTTGCTGCAGCTGTGTAATGTCATTGGTCGTCCGCGTAATAAGCGAAGCGGTCCCAATCTTGTCAAACTCCTGCAACGAGAAGTTCTCCACATGGGCGAACACCTTGCCGCGAAGCAGTCTGCCGAATCCCGCGGCTACCTTGGATGACAAATAGCTCGCTCCGATCGAGCAGATCATGCCCCCAGCTGCAACGAGCAGCATAAAGCCCCCAATTCTCAAAATATAGGGCGTATCCCCTTGCACAATCCCCGTATCCACAATATCCGACATCAGTGTCGGCAAGTATAAATCGGACAGTGACTGCACAAAAACAAGCGCAAGCACAAATCCGATCGGAATGCGGTACGGTCGTAAAAATCGAAACAATTTCATCATGCTTCATCATCTCCGCTCGACTCGATATCCTCTAAACATACGGGATTTTCCTTGTAATACGTAAATACTTTGAACAACAAATCCGCGAGGAGATTGCTCTCCTCTTCTCCCAAATACGAAATTAGTCCATTAAAAGACAAGTTAAATACCGCCTCTGCCTTTGCGGTCACCTTCTCCCCCTTGTCGGTCAGCTTGATGCGAACCGCACGGCGATCGGAAGGGTCGATCGTGCGTTCCACCAATCCCTTGGTCTCCAGGCCTTTTATAAGCTGCGTAATCGTCGGCGAGGTTACGTGCAGCAGACTGCTGATTTCCGACACCATCATGCCGGGCGTGTTCGGCTTCATTTTCTTTTTAATACAGAACATCACCGTCATCTCACTCGGCTTATGGCCTTCTATCGTACGACGATTCCACTCCGCCTTGTTGAATTGCATAAAAGCCTGCAGCAATTTATGCGCAGTTGTGTTATCCGTCATCTCAATTACCACCTTGAACATTAGTTAGTATACCTATTAATTAGGTATCCAATTTATTTAGTAACCTAATTATATTTCCGTATAAAATCAATGTCAAACGCATTCCGCCGCCTATTTTTTCCTGTTGAGTTGACGTAAATATGGCAGGCTTATACAATGTAGGGAATTCAACCGAATATACCGTTCTTCGTATAACATTGGAAATATGGTCCAGCCGTCTCTACCAAACTACCGTAAATAGTTTGACTACGAGGAAGAGAGCGCTTGTGCGCGGAATTTCATATCCGCAACGACAGGCGTGTTCTTGTTCCTTGCCGTCAAACTCTAGTTGCTGAACTAGAGTTTTTTTGTTGTACTCGCATCGATCTGGAACAGGTAAATGGTAAATCAAAGCTATCATCCTATAACGAGCAAAGGAATGAGAATAGAATGAATGGGAGCAAGCAGCATTGGAAGAAACGAATTTCTGCCGCTGGCAGAACAGAACCTGCCGAGCTTGTCATTACGAATGGACGAATTATCGATGTATTCAATCTGGAAATTATCGAAGGGGATGTCGCGATTGTGGACGGCGTCATTGTCGGCATTGGCGGCAGTTATGAAGGCGCCCGTGTCATCGATGCGGAGCAGCGCTACATCTCCCCATCTTTCATCGATACTCATGTTCATATTGAATCCGCTATGGTTACGCCGGCAGAGTTCGCTCGCGTCGTACTCCCTCACGGCGTCACGACCGTCATTGCCGATCCTCATGAGATCGCGAATGTGGCGGGCACGGACGGAATTCAATATATGCTCGATGCCTCTGACAATCTGCCGCTTGACGTATATGTCATGCTGCCATCTTGCGTCCCGGCTACTCCGTTCGAGCATGCCGGCGCGAAGCTAGACGCAGCCAGCTTAGAGCCGTTCTACTCCCATCCCCGCGTATTGGGATTGGCCGAAGTGATGGACTATCCTTCCGTGCGCCGCGGCGATGACGGAATGCTTGATAAATTGTTGTCCTCGCACCAACATGGCGGGATGATTGACGGTCATGGCGCGGGACTCGATGAAGAGGCCATCAATGTGTACCGTGCGGTCGGGGTTCGCAACGACCACGAGTGCGTTACGGCCGAGGAAGCCAAGGTTCGGCTGCAGCGAGGCATGTACGTTATGATTCGCGAAGGCTCCGTCGCCAAGGATGTCGAAGCGCTCATCCCTGTGGTTACCGCGAGCAATGCCCGCCGCTGTGTATTCTGCACCGATGACAAGCATTTGGACGAGCTGCTGCAGGAAGGCAGCGTCGATCATAACGCGCGTCTGGCTATACGCTGCGGGCTTAATCCGCTACAGGCTATACAGATGGCTTCCCTTAATGCGGCAGAGTGCTTCGGACTCCATGCCAAAGGGGCGATCGCTCCCGGATATGAGGCCGACTTGCTGCTGCTCGACGACCTGGAGCATCTCTCGATTGCCCAGGTGTATAAAGCAGGCATTCTGGTCGGCGCGAACGGTCAATACACCGGGCCGCAGTTGCAGGCCGCCGAAATTCCGTCCCGGCTGCTGAAGACGTTCCACCTGCCCGAGATAACGGAACGGGAATTGCAGATACAGCTGCATGAAGATCGCCGCTGCCATATTATCGGCATCAATCCGAATAGCCTCATTACGACGCATCTCATTGAGGAAGTCGATACGGTGGACGGATGTTTCCACCCATCCGTGGATAGAGACCAACTGAAGATCGCCGTGTTGGAACGGCATCACCATACCGGATGCATAGGGCTCGGCATCGTCAAAGGCTTCGGCATCCAATCTGGTGCAATCGCTTCTACCGTGGCCCATGATTCCCATAATCTTGTCGTGGCGGGAAGCAATGATCAGGATATGCTTACCGCCGTTCAGGCGCTGCGCCATATGGAGGGCGGATTGGCCGTTGCGAGCGGGGGCATCGTGCTCGCGGCCATCGAGCTGCCCTTGGCCGGATTAATGTCCACCGGCAATTATGTCGAGGCGCTTCACCATATGAAACAACTAAATCAAGCATTATCCCAGATCGGCGCTTCAAGCGAGTTCAATCCGTTTGTCACGTTGTCCTTCCTGTGTCTGCCCGTTATACCCGAGCTGAAGCTGACGGATATGGGATTATTCGATTTCTCTACCTTTGCGCATATTCCGGTGTCGGCAGAGAGCACCCGCACCCCTGATTACGTGTCGGGCTGAGTCTGTTCCTCCGAAGCTGAAGTTGCAGCCGCCTTCGCCGCGCCTTTGCCGCGAATGGCGGCCACAGCCAGCAGCAGTGCCGGCAGCACCAGTCCTAACGTAATGGCATGCAGCGCCCAGGTCGTATACATTTCGAACCAAAAGGACGTATTCGGAGAAATCAAGATCGAGTAAACGATGAGAATAATCCCCAGTGGGATGGTGAGAAATCGGTACTCTTTCAGGTTCAAGCTCTGGGCGAAACCGATAACCGAAATATAGTACAACAGCGTCAGTTTGAAATAAATCGTGAAAAACCAAATGATGGCCATCAGCCCTTCAATACGTTCCAAGAAATTGCCGATGCTTATCTTTTTTGCAAGCGCATAACTCGGATATATTAAGCGGGCGGTCGTATCTGGGCCCATTACCAGCACGGACATCATTGTAATAATGAACAATACTGCACCCCCAATTACAATTCCCCAGAACAAGGCGCGTCCTACCCTATCTGGGCGATTGGCATGCGGAAAAACCATCAAAAATACTGCAGTCTCCATAAACGGGAAGGCGGTGAACGGGATTCCCGCTCCGATGACCGGCTTAATGCCGCCTTCAAGCACCGGCAAAATGTTCTCCCACTTAATTTGCGGAGAAATGAAGATGACAAAGCATACAAATAGCAGAATGAACCAGGGAAAGATAATTTCCGCTGCCCGCATAATCGGTTCCAATCCCAGTCTCACTCCGATGATGACCACGATCAGAAATATAATATGAATGGCTTGAATCGGAGTATCGGGCATAATTTGCGTCGTCATGAAATCCCCGATATTTCTCAATGAAAAGGCAGCCATGGTAAATGGAAAGGCAGCCAAAAAGAAAAGAGACACCGCCTTTCCGAGCCACATGCCGAGGATATCTTCCATAAATTGAGCCAGCGTCTTGCCGGGATACTTATTGCCCAGTGCAATATATAAGGGCAATACCGCCAACCCCGTCGCTATCGACAAAAGTGCCGAGATCCAAGCATCTTGGCTCGCATAAGTCGCAAGATATGACGGAATGATTAAGATGGAGCTTCCGACCATAAATAAGGCGACGATGATTGTCAATTGACGCGTGCTGATTTTTCCTTTGTCCAGCATATATGCTTCCCTCCTTCCTCCACAAACCGCTAGAAGCCGCTATTTTAGCACACTGGTATACCAATCGCTCAAGGGCTTATAGACCGCATGAACCAAGCGCATCGGGTTCGGAAGTTCCACATTCATCAGCATGGCGATGCTCAAAATCGTTCCCGACAAGAGAAGAAAGTAAAATACCCGCAGCTCTTTTGTCAACTGTCTCTTCTTTAGGTATGGGGCCTCCAGCTTCAGAATCGCCGCAGCAACCGCTATCATTGCCAAGCTTGACCACATGTCCGGTTACTCCTTTAATTGATTGAAAAACGGGCTGCTGACTGTCCCCATATGTCTGATTTTCACATCCACCTTGATGTGTACGGGCAAATCGACGAACTGGCGTCTCCAATCATTCTTGATCGTGTTCCAATAACGTGGATTGCTTCGGTGGATCGCTTCCCCGAATCCGAATATATCCGCTTCTAAAGACTTCGCTTTTTTGATTGCTTGCTCCGCATTTTGTTGAATGATCTTCTCGAATTCCTGTTCCAGTCTGTTGATCGTTTTTTCTTTCGTCAGGTCCAGCTTGCATTCAACTTCGCCGATATTGGCCTCAGTGCGGATCTCAACTTCTGCTTCCGGTTTGCCGTTTCTGACCTTTCCTTTCATTTTCGATTTGGAGTGAATCACTTCAATTCCCACCCTTCCCCCCTCGGGGCAAGGCGCATTAATAATCGTGCTTTTCAACGTGTCCGTAATGTTGCTGTATCCCTTGCTTTCTCTTTCATTTAGCCAGCCGACCAGCTTGTCCTCCTGAAATACGCCAATTCCTGAATATTTTAAAAATGCAGGCGAATCGATCATTTGCACATTCTTTCTCTTGGTGCCCTCTTCCGGATCCCCTAGAATGGTAATCCCCGTCAATACCGCCTCTTTCCCGTCGCTTACAAGATCCTTAATCAGCTCATCCAGCTTCATGGCTGCGGTCGGTCCCCAAGATTTATCCGACACGTCGAGTGAATTATGCATCTTGCTGGCCGGTATTTTCTCTAATGGGGTGTAGAACGACAATATTTCTTTCGCAGTCAAATCTTTGGCTACGGCAATGTAGAAGTCGGTGCGCAGCTCGTGATCCCGCGACAAGAAATCCAACCCTTCCCTGATTCCTTCTCTGGCTAGTTCGTCCCCGATAATGAACATCCGAAGTTGGGAAAAATAAACCTTTCTCGGAGTGACCGTCGTCATTCTCCGAATGGCCTCGAACACCGTCTTTCCTTTTGCATGGTACATGGTGACCGGAGAACGCTGGCTGCCCGGCCTCTTGGTGGCCACTTCGCCCGGATCCACCACCTGGACCGACACCTCATATTGCTCCCCCGACCGATCGATGCCGAATCCCACCGCAATCGCAAGATCGTTCAATTCACGACGGCTCCAGCATCCGGCGATGAATACCAACAGAACACATATTAACAAGGCTGCCTTGCGCTTCACGGCCCCAACTCCTTTTCTGCCGATGACTCTGAAGTGCTTCATTCTCTTGATTTGGGCTTCTGATTTTCAGGAATTTGCTTGCGAATCAAGTTCTTCTTGCTGATAAGACGCGGACGCGAAAGTAAAGCCCACTGCGGCAGCCGGAATATCGCATCCTTCTGATCCGTCGGAATTAACGGCGCAAATGGACTCATATAGGGAACACCAAACGAACGCAAGCTGCTCAAATGAAGCACAATCGCGATAAGCCCGATGATGATGCCGAACAACCCAAAGGAAGCGGCCAGAATCATGAGCGGAAATCGCAGCATTCGAATCGAGTTAGACATGCTGTAAGAAGGGAACACAAAGCTGCATATGGCCGTTGTCGAGACGACGATAACCATCGCTGCCGAAATAATTCCCGCCTCTACAGCCGCTTGTCCGATAACGAGCGTACCGACAATAGATACCGCCGGTCCAATCATCCGCGGCATGCGAAGACCGGCTTCCCGCAAGATCTCGAAGGTTACCTCCATCATGACCGCCTCGATAAAGGCGGGAAACGGAACACCTTCCCGCTGCGCCGCCAGACTAATCAACAGCTGCGTCGGCAGCATTTCCTGGTGGAACGTCGTGATCGCGACGTACAAGGACGGACCGAGCAAAGCGATAAAGATGCCGATGTAGCGCAAAATACGGACAAGGCTGCTGATATCAGCGCGAAAATAATAATCCTCTGCTGAATGGAGGAAGCTGACGAACAAGGCTGGAACGACAAGAACGAATGGAGTGCCGTCTACCAGAATGGCTACCTTTCCCTCCAGCAGTTCCGCGGCAATCACGTCCGGACGTTCCGAGTTGTAAATGGTGGGGAATGGTGTGTACGTCTCATCTTGAATGAATTCTTCGATATATCCGCTCTCCAGAATGCCGTCCGTATCGATTCGGTCCAGACGCGCATGAACCTCCTTGACAACCTTGTCGTCGACGATACCCTTGATGTACATGACGGCGACGTTCGTCTTCGTTACCTGCCCGATTTGCTTCGTTTCCAACCAGAGATTCGGACTCTTGATTTTGCGCCGCAGCAAGGCAGTGTTCGTACGCAGCGTTTCCGAGAAGGCTTCGCGCGGTCCGCGTACAACGGATTCACTCGACGGTTCACTCACTCCGCGGTCTTTCCATCCTTGAGTGCCGACAGCGAGCCCCGTCGCATAACCGTCCAGCAAAATAAATGTGTCTCCCGACAATATCGAATTGAACAACGACTCAAAATCTGCGACTTCTTTGATTTCACCTACCGTGATCACATAATCTTTCAAAATTTGAACGATATTCGGTGCTGAAATTGCCGTTTCACTCATATCCAGCTGCTTTACGTCCAGCATTAACGTCTCCATAATGAAGTCGATAACAACTTTACTGTCCGCCAAGCCATCTGTATAAATAACCGCGATTTTTTGTTCACCGGTCTTGCCGATGGGCACTTCCCTTATAATGATGTCGGTGCTATTCCCGACTGTCTCTTGAATATGCTGCAAATTTGCTTGCAGGCTGGTCTGTAGCGGATGTGTTGTGGCCTCAAGCGCCTGATCCGGGGCAAGCGCTGCCTCATCGAAGTTGATTTCCATTGCTTCTCCCTTATTTAAAAAGCATTTTTGGATACATTATTTCCTTGCAGCGTCATAGATAAACTTAGGTGCCCTTCGTTCAGACAGAAGGTGCTTCGCTCCATCCGCCCTTTTGCTTCATTCTCCCCTTCCATCAGAAGGCAGCAAATCTAATAACGACTCTGGACCCCGTTAGGCTAACTGCCGTCATAATCGGCCGCTTCAAATCATGGTGAACGAAATCTGCCTTATCCTCGGTATTATCCTTTCCAACTGTATGGAGAGTTGTAAACAACGTGAAACAACCAAGAGAGCGGCTTGCTGCTGTTCTGAATAGAGGGGAGAGTGAGGCAAAGAATCGAACGGGCATACCTTCTTCAGGAAGATAGAAGACATCTTCCACCCCGAATTGTACAAAAAAAGAACCGATAGCATATTGCTACCGGTTCACAACTGTTATTTGAGTTGATCAATCAGTTTCTCGGCCAGACGTTTATAGATGTTAGCATGATGAGTCAGGGCAAGAACCGTCAGCAGCATTCGTTCCTGCTCATTATCCACACGCTCCAGCGCCGCAATCTGTTCGTTCATCTGCATTTCAATTTGTCTGGACTGCTCTCCTTTATGTTCCAAGAAATCACGGTACACCTGCCACAAGTCGACACCGTCTTGATGAAGCGTGCTTTGGAAGAGGGTCTTAATATCTCCGATAGAGAGCGATTGCTTCAAATGATAAATAAGAACCATCTGAATGATGTGCTCGGGCGAATACTTTTTGTTTTGAGCCGGCTGCAAAATCTTATCCTTCGTATAATTGTTAATCATCGTCTTGGTCAACAGCTTGTCATCAGCGTTCCGTTTCGTCTGCTCCAACGTGTTCTCGAATAACGTAATGACCTGGTCCATATATAAATCAAGCTTCGGAATGTCGGATACTTCAATCTCCGGTGTATTCACGAGTTCCCGTAATAAGTCTTGAATAGGTTCGTTCATCATTATCTCCTCTTATTTGATCCCGTTTACGTGATCTCCGTCTCTGTTTCCCATCATCATACTACGAACTAATATATTCAAACAACATTGCGCGTGTATAATATTTGATATTTACACATCTATATTTCATGATATAATACAGTTATTACTTTACGTGGTTTTGAATACTACATACCGATATGTTCATATTAATAGATGTATCATTTAATTGGAGGGGAGATGGAAGCATGCAATTTAAGGAGCACTACAACGTTGTCTTATATGGAGACTCGATTGCCAAAGGGATTGTGTATGATGATGAGAAGGGAAAGTACTCGATGTCTGGCAACAGCTTTGCCCAAATCGTGCAGCATCGTCTCAAAGGAATGCTGCACAATGCCGGAAGGTTCGGCTGTCTGATTACAAAAGGGGCGGAGAAGCTGCAGCATGATGTGCTGAACAAGCGGCCCGACATCGTACTGCTGGAATTCGGAGGAAACGATTGTGACTTCGATTGGGGTCAAATCGCGCAGCATCCGTCCGAACAACACGAGCCTCGCACGAACTTGGATCGGTACACGAACACGTTGCGAAGCATGATTGCCACCTTGAAAGACAACGGCATTGTTCCTGTGCTCATGTCTCTCCCACCGCTTGATGCGGATAAATATTTCCGCTGGATAAGCAACAATAACGAATCTTCCGCGGCCAACATTCTTTCTTGGCTGGGCAGCGTCAGCCGCATCTATTGGTGGCATGAGCGCTATAACGCCGCCATCATTCAAGTGGCGGAGGAAATGAACACGAAGTGGATTGATGTAAGGGGAGCCTTTCTACAGGCATACGATTTCCGCAAATTCATTTGTTCCGACGGCATTCATCCGAACGAGCTGGGCCACCGTTTGATCGCCGACAAAATTACCGATTATATGAAAGCCCACTACCGCTGTCTGCTCAAATCCGTGTAACCTCCAGCCTGATGGACCAAGTGAAGCAAAAATAAATAAAAAGCGGAGGCGCCCAGGGCGTCTCCGTTTGCATTTTCACCGTATGCTATTGAACGATCGTGGCATTGCATGCTACAATAAAGAGTGGCAGCGAATCTCACGAAAGATATTATTTTATCCCAATATTATATTATCACAAAAGGGCTCGCTTGTCAAACCTTTCTCTAAAATCGTAAGCAAAGGAGCGGTACCATGAGTACGACGAAGCAAACTTGGCGTGAAGAACAACAGCGGGTCGATCGGATTGTCGGCAAGATTCACAAGCGAATGGCTGTCCTTGAGCAGCAGGTCGGCGACATCAACAAGGATATTGTGGACTTCCGTAAAACTTTCTGGGACGATGTGACCGTGAATCTAGACGAACCGGATGATGCGGTGGAGACCTATGCGAGCATGAAGCAGCAGGCAGAAGTACTGTCAGAGCGGGAACGCATTCATCGTCATGCCCGCAATCAACTGACCACGCTGCAGCGGCTTCAGGACACGCCCTATTTCGGGCGCATCGACTTCACGGAGGATGGAGACAAGAATGGAGAATGCGTCTACCTCGGCATCGGCTCCTTCCTCAATGAGAGCGGCGATCAATTTCTCATCTACGATTGGCGCGCCCCGGTGTCGAGCCTGTATTACGATTACCCGCCTGGACCAGCTCACTACGAGACGCCAGGGGGCACCATTTCGGGCACGATGGATCTGAAGCGCCAGTTCATCATTCGGGAAGCCTGTATCCGCAGCCTGTTCGATACAGGCGTAACTATCGGCGACGAGCTGTTGAAGGAAGCGCTCAGCAAACAGGCAGATGCACAAATGAAGAGCATCGTCGCCACCATTCAGAAGGAGCAGAACCGAATCATCCGCAATGAACGCAGCAGATTGCTCGTCGTTCAGGGCGCGGCAGGCAGCGGCAAGACGTCCGCCGCCTTGCAGCGGGTCGCCTACTTGCTCTATCGCTACCGGGACACGCTGCGGGCAGAGCATATCGTTCTATTCTCCCCCAACCCGATGTTCAACAGCTACGTCTCCACCGTACTGCCCGAACTCGGAGAAGAGAACATGCAGCAGACGACGTTCCAGGAATATTTGGAGCATCGGCTTGGCCAGACCTATCAACTCGAAGATCCGTCTGCGCAGATCGAATATGTGCTTACTGCGAGAAATGATGCCGACTATGGAGCACGTATCGAAGGAATTCGCTATAAAGCTTCCAGTGACTTTATGGAGGTTGTTGATCAGTATCTCACGTATCTGCTGCAGGAAAGCATGCAATTCACAGATGTAACGTTCCGCGATGAAGTGCTGATTACTGGGGAATGCATTAAGACGCGCTTCTACGCCATCGATGGCTCCTTGCCGATTCCGAACCGAATCGGACTGCTGGCCGAGTGGCTGCTTGGGGAGTTGAAGAATCTGGCTCGTCGTGAACGCAGTAAACCGTGGGTAGAAGAGGAAATGGAGCTGCTTGATAAAGAAGATTACTTGCGTGCTTTCCAGAAGCTGCAGCGGAACAAGCGCTATACCGAGGAATCGTTCGACGATTTCAGCCGCGAGCAGGAGCTGCTGGCCGCCATGATCGTGAAGGAGCAATTCCATCCGTTGCTGAAGCAGGTGAAGCGGCTGAAGTTCATTGACATTCCCGCTATTTACAAGCAGCTATTTGCGGATCCGGAATTCGCCATCTCATTCGCTCCCAACGGCGCGCTGCCGCAGCAGTGGACATCCATCTGTATGCAGACAGCCAGTAAGCTGGAACGTTCGGAACTGGCACATGAAGATGCAACGCCTTATTTATACTTGCAAGAGCGGATTGAAGGCTTCCGGACCAATACATCCGTCCGGCACGTATTCATCGATGAAGCGCAGGACTACTCCCCGTTCCAGTTCGCCTTCCTGAAGCGGATGTTCCCGCGCAGCAAGATGACTGCGCTTGGCGACTTGAATCAGGCGATATATGCCCATAGCACCGCCGGATCCGGTCTCGCACCGCTCGCTTCGTTGTTCGGGGCCGATGAGACCGAGATGTTCGTGCTGACGCGCAGCTATCGCTCTACGAGGCCGATCGTCGAATTTACACGCCGGTTGCTCGATACGGGAGAAGCGATAGAGCCATTCAACCGTGATGGCAGCATACCATCAGTAACAAAAGTCGCCGATATGTCGGAGCTAATCGACAGGATTGCACATCGTATCCACGCGCTGCAGGAGGGCGGACATCGCACGATTGCGGTCATTTGCAAGACAGCCGAGGAGAGCCGCCAAGCGTATGAGACGCTGCAAGAGTTTACGCCGCTGCGCCTGATCGGGAAAGAAACGACCTCCTTCGAATCCGGGACGCTCGTCATTCCTTCCTATCTCGCCAAGGGTGTCGAGTTCGATGCAGTCGTCATTTACAACGGTTCCCATGCACAGTACGGAGAAGAGGATGAACGCAAGCTGTTCTACACCGCCTGCACCCGGGCCATGCATGAGCTGCACATCTATTCCGTCGGAGAGTTGAGTCCCTTTATTACCGATCCTGATACGTATGCTCTTGAGTTCTGAAGCTTTCTCTAATGAAAGACAACCTTGGTCCGGAGATGCGCCGGCTGAGGTTGTCTTTTTCCTTCATGAAATCGAACAAGACATACTCCCATTCTGTTTAGGATGGCTATGATAATCAACATAGCGCGATATATACTCTGGAAATGTCAGCATCTCGCTGCCAAGTGTATATTTTCGGTCTCCTAGCCGCACAAAGCGCAAATCGAGGTGCTTGATGACACTTGGGTATATCGGGTGTATCAAATCAATAAAATCAACATCATGAAGAACGTGAGCGACCTCTTGGCCTGAGATGCCCAACCGCTCCAAGATGTTCATCGCCAAGTATCGGATGATGTGGTATCTGGGGTGACATACCGTGCAGAACAAATGGCTTTCCCGGTAATGGCGCTCGATGAAATCGGTAAGCGGGATGTCGATGCCGACTTCTCTGGTTCGCAGATCCGCCATGAAGTTCGCATACATCTGCTTTAAATCCTGAGAAGAGTAGAATTGTTCGTCTGACAATAGAGTAACGATTCGTTCTTTGCTCACTCCGCCCTGCAGTAATTGAATCACATTCTGATCTCCGTATCCGAACAACGGTTCTTTGTTGTCCGGGGTGAACTGAGGATAATAAGGCATGAAGTAAGCATTGCCAATGCTGATGCGCTTGCATCGTTCGGGAAGCCTGCTTAAAAGATACTCGGTGGACAAGTAGGGGCCGAATGCACTGCTCGTTCTCTGATAGATGAACACATCGCACTGATTCAACAAGTGATCGCCTACACCGATTGCCTGATTGCATGCTTGGATTGGAGGAACATCAACCAGCTGGTACGATTGCTGAAATGTTCTGGAGGACGCCAAATATCTGCGAATAGGAAATCCATGGCAGTTCCCAAATACAATACAGTTTTTCATTTTGCTACCTCTCCCATGACATGCCTGCAAGGGCAGAATGATAAATGAGCTCTCATTGCGGTTCAGTCCTTTCGGCAAACATGCCGAGATAGTCTTGCACCGGATTGAGAGGATAGTGACCGAAAGGTACGAGATAGGTCTCCTGTCCCAAGACGCCTCCCCACTTCATCTCGTAGTAACGAAAATACAAAGGGAACGTAACTTGATGAATATGGGTGAGAAGCGGATCTGATTTCACCGTCGACGCCCCGTCGTTATGGTGTGTGACTCCAAGGACGGTATACATGGTTTCATATCCTGCCAATCCCACTCTCCGGTACCTTAACGTAAAAGATACCAAGGATGTATTTCATGCGTTCCATCCCCTCCTCTATTCCAGAACATGGCGCTCCCCCTCTGGTGAATTCTCTACATTTAATGCAGAGCAGATGCCGCTTGTCAGGGACAAAATGCACCTTCCGTCGAAAATACCATCGCACCCCTTGCTTCCGCTAGATGAGGCATAACAATGAATGCTTGATCAGGCGGCAAGCGCCTTTTTACGATTACACGGACAATCCCCGAGTCTCTTTCCTATTCCGGTACATAGAATAATTCAGATTGTCTCTTCATGCGGTAATTCTATTAATGGGGGAATGATGAATGGCTATTGAGGATGAACATGTCCTACAGCAGAGCCAGCCTAAATTCAATGCTGGGCAGGACGAGGAAATGGAGGGGCTCAGCGCCGTCGGCAATCAAACGGATCGTACGAACATAACGGTGCATCCGGACCCGAATGTCAATCAGAATGCACTGTACGGGATTGTTGCAGATACTTCAACCAACCTGCCTATCAATAATGCAACGGTCGAGCTGTTCCGGGTGCAAGGCTGCGAATCGCTCAGTGAAGGGCTTGTCGTGACCAATGCCGAAGGGCAGTATTTATTTGCTGATTTACCAATTGGACAATATTATATCGTAGCAACGAAATCCGACTTTTTGCCAAACCAGAGCGATCAGATCCATCTAGCTGCACAGGAGTATGCCTCTGTAAACATCCACCTGAACGTCGATGAGAACGTAAATACTGGAACCGTCAGCGGGATGATAAAGGATAAGGTAAGCGGTGCACCGATTGCCGATGCGATTGTCGCTTTATATGAACTGACTGGTTCTATCGAAACGCTAACGTTAATTACGAGAACGAATGCGGCCGGATTATATATGTTCGGAAATCTTCCGCAAGGGCAATATAAAGTAAAGGCAACCGTTCACGCGGTGTCGGAGTGATTCCTATGACAATACGAGACCTTTACACACTGACGGCAAGTGCGCCTTTTTCATTAGAGTCAAGAGAAACAGAGGATATAAGTCTCCTGCTGACGAAAGTGCCGCCCAGCTTAAACACCCTCCTATCCGGAAAAGTAGTCAAAGCAGCTGGCGGAGAGCCTATCGAAGGAGCCACTATTAAAGTATTCAGTTCGGATCTGGAACCGCTCTATCACACACTGACCGATGCAGAGGGAAATTATTCATTCGTAAACGTCATTCCCCCCGGAACATACAAGGTTGCGGCCGTTGCGGAAAACTATTTACTCTCTGAAGTCAGAAGTTTCTCGATTCGAAAAAGAGTGCCTCTCACAGATAACTTTAAACTTGCATTCAATCCTTTGGCCTTTTATGGAATTATATATGGGAAAATAGTCGCTCAAGAAACAGGGGTGCCATTGTCTTATTGTACGATTGTACTATCACATCCCGATGAGACAGCTTATGCCGAAACGATAACCAATGAGAACGGAGAATACTTGTTCTACCATATACCGCCCGGCCATTATGACATCATTGCGAAGGCAACAGGACACCTCGATTCTGACACGTTCTCTGTCGAGCTTCATCCGAATGATCGGATCCAAGTCAATATGGGTCTTCGAACGGCAGCGATGGTCGAAACCGGGGCTATCAGCGGAGTTATTAAAATCAATAATTCGCCTGCATCCAGTATCCCCGTCTTCTTATACCGGAAAAAAGGGGAAGGCGAGGAAATCGTTCAAGTGCAAATGACCCAAGAAGATGGCCTGTATCTGTTCGGCGCAGTGGAGCGCGGAGAATATGTAGTGCGGGCAAAGCTGCAGGAAGGCGGCGTATATATCGAGGTTCTGTCGGTTACCTAAACCAACAAGTAGAACGGCTGAAATTGAATTCGCGTCATCCGTTCTACTTGTTCTTACATACGAGAAATGAGCACTTCATTGACAGGTCGTCTTGGACTCGGCAGCGCCTCCATCTTCGGGTAACCCATCCGGAATTGTATAACACTGTCCCAGCCGGGCTCGCCTATCATATCACGCAGCTTATCTCCGAAATAAGGAGTCAGGTTCAAGGACAACTCCCGGTTCAATCCATAGAGAGATTGAAGGACGTCTTGCGGAATCGGCCTATGTTGATCATAGGGCCCCCGGTTCATGTGGCGATGGGGAATGGCTTGATACAGCTCGAAATGAACAGGCTCCGCAGGTACGCGATGTGGGCGATATGAGCGGCGTCATGTCGTTGCACCATTAGTTTACTTGTCAGTTTCGATTGCATTCTTTCCATTTCTCTTCTGTCTTACTTCCGCCCCCATCATAACTGATTCGAATAGTTCCACTTTCCCAATTACGAATATTAATATTAAAAATACCCGTATCAATCGTGTTTCTAGTTATAATTTTGAAAATATTGATTTATTATTGCTCTAAAAAAGAAATATATAGACAAAAACACGAATATTAATTATTATGTTAATCGTGTAAATCACAACGACATACTAGAATCCGCTCAAGGGGTGTGCTTATGAAAAAAGTAGTAATGCTATTATCCATGTTGATGATGATATGTATCGGATTGCCAAGTTACGGAGCGGCAGCGGCCAGCAGCGATGACCAGCCAATCGCCGTTCAAGGCGCTATGGATGTAGAAGTATCGGCGCTGCTCAAGCAAATGGGAAGCTATCGAACGGAAACCTACGGCTCTTATACCTATTATATTGGCTTCATCGACAGTGTTCCTGTCGTCGTATCGAGAACCGAAGTCGGCATGGTCAATGCCGCCGCATCGACAACGCTGCTTATCGAGAAATATCATCCGAAAGCGATTGTTAACCAAGGCACGGCGGGCGGACACGATCCGAACCTGCACGTCTTCGATACCGTCGTAGGCACGAAAGTGATGAATATCGGAAACTATCGAACCGAACGCCTTGCCAACGGTCAAGGAATTAAGCCGGAAACGTGGATTTTTCAGGAGACTTCGATACGCGAGCATGACCAAGAAACGTCCTATGAGACCTTCTCTAGTGATCCCGAGCTCGTCAAGGCCGCTCTAAGCGCCGCTCCTTCGTACAAGCATGGCAAAGTGACAGAAGGCTTTATCGGCAGCGCCGATGTGTGGAACCGGGAAGTCGACCGGATTCAGTGGTTCCATGATAAGCTCGGCACAAGCGCAGAAGAGATGGAAGCAGCAGCGGTAGCTCAAGTGGCGCAGGCGTTCCACGTTCCATACTTGTCGCTCCGAACGATCTCGAACTCAGAAGTGTCGGGAGATACGATTGAAGATTTGACGACAGCAGGTCAATACGGGGCGGAATTCGCCGTTGAAGTCGTCAAAGCTATCGACCAACAAGTTCAATTCACTTCGCTGCCGTCGATTTATGTGAAGCAAGTCAAGCTGCGGAACCAACAGGCCGTATGGAACAGCAACGGCGAGTGGTTAGTGCCAGTACGCAGCGTAACGGAATTTATGGGTGGCCAAGTGAAGTGGGACGATGCGAAGCAGCAATTCGCCATTCAACTGAATGATGCAGAAGCTATCGTATCCCTTGCAGATGGCACGGTTGCCGTAGACGGCAAGCCGTATTCCCATACGGTGCTGAAGCAAGACGGAAGCGTCTGGGTCGATGCAGAGCTGTTTCATACCGCGTTAGGCTTAAGCGTCGATGTATTAGGCTCAGAGGTATATATTCAATAGGTTATTAATTGGTAATTACGCCATCCCTCTTACCCGGTCGTGACGGAGTGCCGCGGTCGACATCGGCTGCGTTCCGGTGATAGTATAAATACGTGTTCAGGAAACATAGGCACGCAGCGACATACCGCCCGGAACGATGATGATCCGGCTGTACGAGGAGGAAATCATAATGGCAAACCGTTCAAAAGGATTGACGCTCGTCTATACGGGTGATGGGAAAGGGAAGACGACAGCCGCAATCGGCCTGTGCGTCCGGGCCGTTGGCCGTGGCTTTAAAGTGCTCATTCTTCAATTCATTAAAAGTCCGCAGCGCACATATGGAGAGCAGATTGCCCTCGAGAAGCTCGGAGTGGAGGTCAGACAGCTCGGCATCGGATTTACTTGGACCAAGACCCCGGAGGAACACCGGGAAGCTTTCGCGAAAGCTTGGGCGGAGGCGAAACGGGAAATCACGTCAGGAAGCTACGATATGATCATCTTAGACGAATTGAACAATGCGCTGGCGATTACCAGCTTTCCGATCGATGATGTGCTGCCGTTGGCTGAGATCACCGATGTGATTCAGCAGCGTCCAGAGAAGCTGCATGTCGTCATCACCGGACGTTCGGCCTTGCCAGAAATTAATGATATCGCCGATCTGGTTACGGAAATGCAGCCAGTGAAGCATTATTATGAGGAAGGCATTCCAGCGGTGCTCGGTCTGGAGTTCTAATACAAACGCCCGGATTGCTCTTACAGCAGTCCGGGCGTCTGTATATTTTAATCTTTTAATCCAACACTTTGTCTTTCGTCTCCGGCACGAACAGCAGCATGGTGAGCAGTCCAATCGGGTAGATGATGAATACAAGCGACATCGCTCCCATAATATTGCCGCCGACCGCCAACGCGCCGATAATGGTCGGTCCAAAGCCCGCCAAGCCGCGCCCTGTACCGAAAATGAAGTTCTCTGCCGTGGAACGGGCCTCCGACGGGTAATTCTCCGCCAGAATCGCGCCGAAGCCGCCCATCATTCCGTTAGCGAAAAATCCGAGCAGCGCACTTCCCCACAGCAAGGCGGATTCACTCTGAAGGACAAAGAAATAAATAAGGCAAGATACCGTACCGCCTATATAATAGATGGTAAATGTTTTGCGGCGGCCGATCTTGTCCGCCAAAATGCCGAAGATGGCGATACCAACCAGCATCCCTACCGTAGAAATGAGCATCCACCCACTTGCTTTTGCCAGAGAATAACCGTATTTCTGCGATAAAATCGTTGGCATCCATGTAAATATCCCATAATATCCGAAATTCTGAATGAAGGACATAATGATAAGACCGAGGGTCGTCATCGTAATCTTCTTGTTGGCAAACAATTTTTTCAACGGGAATTTCCGGACCTGATTCAGCTGCTGTTGTTCCTCAGCGGTTATCGTACCTGCCGCTTCCTTCTGCTGCAGTTTCCGCTTCATCTCCTGCTTCCGTTCCCACAGCTTCGGTTCAGAAATGCTCTTTCGTACGAACACGGCCAGCAATGCTGGTATGAGACCGAACAGGAATACGGCTCTCCAGCCGAATTGCGGCACGACGAGCGCTGGGATGATGGAAGCGCCAAGCACCCCCAGCTGCCACCCGAGAGCGACACAAGATGTTGCTTTTGCACGCATTTTTTTCGACCAGGTTTCGGTAACGATGGCCATCCCCACTCCGAACTCACCTCCGACACCCATGCCGACCAGAAAGCGCAGGCCGAGAAGCTGCCAGTAACTATCCGCAAAATAAATGAGCGCCGTGGCGACGGAAAACAGCAAAATGGTCACCGTCATCACGCGAATCCGGCCGAATAAATCAGCCAAAAAACCGAACAGATATGAACCGACCATCATTCCGATAGTCGTCGCCAATGTCAAATTGCCGGCTTGCACCGGGCTTAGTGAAAAATCGCGAATAATAAACACAAGCACGAAGGACAGGAGCAGCATGTCCAATCCTTCTGCGGCGTAACCTAGGACAGAGCCGATGAGCGCCTTATAACGCTGCCCCTTGCTTTCTGTCGGCTCCGACGCTTGCCGTTGTTGCGTTACAGCATTCCCCATGATGTACCCAGCTCCTGATGTTCGTTTTTTGCACAAAACTACAAACATTTAATCATAAAGGGAATTAAATTACAATTTATAGTTTCATCCAATTTATATAATCATATGTATTCCATTACAGACACTTCCAATTTCTTGCTTTATGTATGCGTTTCACCTAACACTTTTGAAGAAAATGATACTTGTATGGGTTGAAATGGATGATTCACACCTTTATAATGATAATGATAATCCTTATCAACTATTTGTTATCATCTTGTATACCGTTATTGTGATTGCGGCTTACTGTAACCGCTATTTAATAGAGTATTATGAATATAGAGGGGGAATCCCGCGTGGAACGTTTATACACGGAGCAACTCGATATCGCATATGGAGAACTGTCGATTGTCAAAAACCTGAATATTGGCATTCCTTCAGGAAAGATTACAGCGCTGGTCGGAGCTAACGGCTCAGGCAAATCGACCATTCTGAAGGCCATGGCGCGTATTATGAAGCCAAAGGGCGGAAATGTCTTTCTAGACGGAAAATCGATTCATCAACAATCGACGAAAGACGTCGCCAAGCAGTTGGCCATTTTGCCGCAGAATCCGGTGGCTCCTGATGGATTAACCGTGTCAGAGCTCATTACCTACGGGCGGTTCCCGCATCAGAAGGGCTTCGGCTCTTTAACGAAAGAAGATAAAGAGATTGTGCAATGGGCCATTGAAATGACAGGCATGGCCGAGTTCTGTGACCGCCCCGTCGATCAACTGTCCGGCGGACAGCGACAACGCGCCTGGATTGCGATGGCGCTTGCGCAAGGAACCAACATCTTGTTCCTGGATGAACCGACGACATTTCTCGATATGGCTCACCAGCTGGAAGTGCTGAAATTGCTGCAAAAGCTCAACTCGGAGCAGCAACGCACCATTGTCATGGTCGTCCACGACCTCAATCACGCTACCCGCTACGCCCAGCATATGGTCGCCATCAAACGCGGTCAAGTCGTCTGCAGCGGATCACCGGCAGAGGTTATGACCCATGATGTACTGCGGGAAGTATTCGGGATTGAAGCGGACATCATTCCTGACCCGCGCACTGGCGTTCCTCTGTGCCTGCCGTACGAATTGGGCCGGAGCACCGCAGCTTCGACCTCTGCTGCTTCCAGCAATGCGATGAAGAACATGCAACGCCCACAGCCGATCGCGGCTGGATAGATAGCTGCATCCGAAGTAAAGGTTATGCCGCTATGGCAGCAAAGTTAGTTAAATACTTGTAGCAACGCTATCCACATGTGGACAACTTTTTCAGACACAGTTATCCCCCTTTATCCACATATGAAATGTGAGTTATGAACAACAAAAGCCGTCTCTTTCCGGTAAGCACACTGGAGAGGGGCGGCTCTGTATATTTCCTGATGGCGTATCAACAGTGGCACGTGCAGACAGCTCAGACCATTTGCGAGCGAATACACATCGATTGATTCCTTACTGGTGAAAACAGACCTTTGTCCAGTTGTACAACCCCACGCCGATTGTTTCTGCTGTCATATTTATAAATGGTGTTCATTACACTTAATATGAATAGCACGAAGATATGAGCCCTGCGACGGCTTATATGTTCTGATAGGGAGAGAGTGGGGTTGAAAAGAAGAACAATGATGGAGCTTGTGTCCGGGTATGAGGCGAAGCGGTTCACCCCGGTAGAGATTACGATACAATACTTGAAGACGATTAAAGCGAAAAATCCGAAGCTCAACGCGTATATTACCATTACGAAGGAGCTCGCTCTTCGGCAAGCCCAAATGCTCGAAATGAAGCTGATGGCTGGCGAGCAGACGGGACAGCTGTTCGGAGTTCCCTTGTCCTATAAAGATAATTTCGCAACGAAAGGCATCCTTACCACAAGTGGTTCCTTCATCGACCGGAACTTCATTCCGGACAAGAATGCCGCCGTCGTGCAGCAGATGGCCACAGAAGATGCTATTACTTTGGGAAAGACGAACATGCATGAGTATGCGTTCGGCATTACGTCTAACAATCCGCATTACGGCCCCGTCCGCAACCCATGGAATCCCCAGTATACGCCCGGCGGATCAAGCGGCGGATCAGGAGCGGCAGTCGCAGCCAATATGTGCGTGGCTTCGCTCGGCTCGGATACGGGGGGCTCGGTGCGGATACCGGCAGCCTCCTGCGGCGTCATCGGTCTCAAGCCGACCTATGGAACGATATCCACGGAAGGAGTATTCCCTATCTCGTGGACGCTCGATACGGTCGGACCGATTACAGCCAATATGAACGATCTCGCGGTCATGATGGAGGCTTTGACGAACCGTGCCTATACCTCGTTCCTCGTGGAAGACATACGTGGAATGCGCATCGGTGTGCCTGCGAATTATTTCAATGAGCGCATCGATCCAGAGACATACAAGTTGTATTTGCAAGCCGTTACAGCACTGTCAAGCCTTGGCGCAATACTCATCGATGTCGACCTTCCCTTTCTGGAAGGCAATCAGGAGGCCGTACTGACCATTGCGACGGCCGAAGGCGGGTATGTGCACCAGAGCAGAATGGAGTGCTGCCTCTCTCAGTACGGTGCCGACGTAAGGGCGATACTGGAATCCTCCGCGAACATTACGGCGGTGCAGTATATTGCGGCTCTGAAGAAGAAAGAAGGCTATATCCGGGAATTTCAACGGGTATTTGAACGCATCGACGTGCTGGCCACACCTGCCCTGCCGATTCCGCCGCGGAAAATCGGCGTGGAGGAAGTGCAATTCGGCTCCGTAACTGAGACGATATTCGATACAATGACTCGATATACGGGTATTTTCAGCTTGGCGGAGGTGCCGGCGATGTCCATCCCGTGCGGCATTACTAGCGAGGGGCTCCCCGTCGGCTTGCAGTTGGTGGCTGGCTTGTACCGGGAGGATCAGCTTATCCGGACCGGGTATGCCTTCGAGCAGAGCCAACTCGCTGATTTCTATAAGAAGAGAGACAGTCTGGAGACCTAGGCTGTCCGGGTAACCCTAGCAAGGCTGAAAACGAAACAAATACGGGTGTGAGGACTGTATTGTCCCCAGATAATACTCTGATTGGAGAGCCCTTGATTGATGCGCAAAGGCTCTTTTTGTTTTGGGTTTCTGGACAAGCTCAAGAGCCTTCCTGACGGAAGGCTCTTGTTCGTTGTATCGCGCTATTGCTGCTTCGTTCACCCGGCTGTGTCTCTCGTTGCGGCTGATGCAGAAGGAGCTTGGCTGCGGCGTATCATAAAGAAATAGCACGTGACGGCACCCATGCCGCAGCAAGCGATGACCACTCCCATCGGAACGGCAGTCTGACTGCCCGCGATGCCGACCAGAGGGGCCGCAGCAGAACCAGCGATGAACGGCAGCAGGCCGAGCATAGCCGAAGCGCTGCCTGCCGTCTTTCCTTGATTTTGCATAGCCAGCGAGAACCCGGCGGTATTGACCATCCCTGTGCTGGATAACATGACGAACAGGCAGATTAAGACTGCAATTAGCGGAGCCTGCAGTAAAATGACCACTAGCAAGGCCACACCGCTAGAGGCAGCTAGCAAAATTCCGGTCAGGAACAGTCTGGACTCGTGGAACCTTGCAGCCAGCCGACCCGTCACTTGGGTAGCGAGAATGAGGCCGAAGCCATTTATCGCAAAGAACATGCTGAACGCTTGCGGCGATGCGCCATAAATATCCTGCAAGACGAACGGAGAGCCTGAAATATAGCCGAACATTGCGGCCGTTACGAGGCCCTGCGTGCAAGCATAACCCATAAACACGCGGTCACCGATCAGGCCGCGGAACGTCGATAAAGTTGACTTCATTCCACCCTTTGAACGGCGCTCGTGAGTCAGCGTTTCTGGAAGACCAAGCGCAGCTGATATAATCATCACAATGCTTAGCAGTCCGAGCACGACGAACACACCGTGCCATGAAGTCACCTTAAGCAGCTGTCCGCCTGCGATCGGCGCAAGAATGGGCGCAAGCCCGTTAATGAGCATCAGCAAGGAAAAGAACTTCGTCAGCTCCGTCCCGGAATACATATCACGCACCATCGCGCGTGCGATGACGATCCCGCCGGATCCAGCCATTCCTTGAACAAAGCGCAGAACGATAAGTCCCCAGATAGAAGGCACGACAGCACAAAGGAACGACGCGATCGCATAAACGATTAGTGAAATAATGAGCGGAATTCGACGACCGCGTGCGTCACTGAGCGGACCGAGAAACAGCTGCCCCACTGCTAACCCGAGCAAGCATGCTGTCAGACTGAGCTGAACCAGCGATGTGCTCGTATTCAAATCATTCGCGAGCATTGGCAACGACGGCAAGTACATATCAATGGAGAGCGGGCCGATAGCCGTCATCGACCCGAGAATCATAGCCATGGACAACCGTTGCTTGCGCGTGGAACGCGTGGAAGAAGGCCCGGGAGTATCCAGACGATTCGTGCGTATGTTCATTTCCGGCTTTCCACCTTTCTTTCATACAGTCTAGCTGTTGATTTTCATTATAACATTAAATCTTTTCATCATATAAAAAGGGTGGCTTCAGCCATTGAAGTCACCCCGTTCATTACATAAGTCTGGCTGCAGAGCGTTATATTGTGTCTGTTAGAGGTTGTTCAATAGGCCCCCGTGACCAATTTTGAACATGCACTTTTAGTAGAACTTCACTACTTCATCATGAGGCAAGAAGGAACGTTCCCCCGGCTGCTCCGCAGGCCATCCGAACGGCATTTGCCCGATCAAGGTCCACTGCTGCGGAATGCTCCATTTCTCTTTCACCTGATTATCAATGAGCGGATTGTAATGCTGCAGCGAGACGCCGAAGCCTTCCGCAGAGAGCGCTAGCCATACTGCATATTGCAGCATGCCGCTGCCTTGCTGCGACCAATTGTTGAAGTGCTCCTTATAGAGAGGGGCTTTCTCTTTCATAGTATCCACCGTCGCTTGATCCTCGAAGAACAACACGGTCCCTAATCCATCCTTAAACCCTTGCAAGCGCGCTTCCGTAGCTGCAAAACTATCAGCAGGCACGATAGCCCGCAACGTTTCTTTCACGAGATCCCACAATTGTTCATGACTCTCATCCATGAGCACGACCAGCCGACCACTCTGCATATTGAATGCAGATGGCGCATGAAGAGCCAATGTAACAATCTCATCAATGCGCTCCTTCTCCACCTTCGGGCTATTCGTTACAGCGCGAATCGAACGTCTGCCTTGAATGGCTTCGACTAAAGTGCGGCTTTCCATTTGATTAGCCATCATCCATCATTCCTCTCGTAAGTAAAAATCTGAATTATATTCCCCTGAAACACGAGCTAGCATGCAAATACGCGCAAGTGATATGTTTATTTCATCCTAAACCCCAATGTAACTATTATAGTTACAACGAGAATGATAATCAAGCATTGATTATTCCAGCATCAACACAAGCCTTAAATCATGGTTTAGACGCACGGGCAATTAAGGATACAATCAGAATCCAATGTGCTGGGATGGAAAATACTTAATAAGCAGTATGTTGCGCGCAATAAAAAGAAGCGCCGCGGCGTTAATATCGTCGTGGCGCTCCTCCTGTATTCGTTCATTGCGACGCTCTGCTAGTCTACACGGAACCCCCGCCCGGACGATCGAGATGGTACAGCTTCCGGTAACGCGGAACACGCTCCATTAAATCAGCATGCGAGCCTCTCATTTCAATTTTTCCGTTCTCGATAAAAATCACTTCATCCATCTGCTCCACCCCGACCAAATGGTGCGTAATCCATACGAGCGACTTCCCTTGGATCGTCTCAAACATGGTGGCCAGCAGCTCCCGTTCCGTCCGCGGATCGAGTCCTACGGTCGGTTCGTCCAGAATAACGACAGGCGTATCCTGCAGCAAAATACGCGCCAAGGCGATCCGCTGCCGTTCGCCTCCGGAGAAGCGCTGCCCAGTCTCCAGCATCGGCGTATCATATCCCGCAGGAAGCGAATCGATTAATGCATCCAAGCGGACTTGCTTCGCTACGCGGCGGATATCCTCATCCGATGCATCCCGCTGGCCGAGCCGGATATTATTCGCCACCGTAGTGTCGAACAAGTGTGGGCTCTGGTTCAGCACGGAGATGACGCGCGGGATGGCCTCGCCGTAAGCGGACGCGGGGACACTGTTAATGGCGACGCTGCCCTGGCCCGGCACAACCGCCCCTTGAATCAACTTCAGCAAGGTTGATTTGCCTGCCCCGCTACGGCCGATAAGCGCAATCTTCTTCCCTTGCGGGATATCCATTGAGATGCCATCGATGGTCCATGCATCCGCAGCATCATAACGGTAGCGCACCTCATCCATCGTTATGTGGGCATTGGTCTCCGCCGTCCGCAGCACTTCAGCCGGCACCGCCTGTTCAGCGGATCCGGCAGTTAGGCTGGACGAATCTTGAATTTTGCCAAGCCGCTCAAGTGAATCCTGGTATTGTGGAATCTTCTCGACAGCCTCGGATACGGGCAGGAATGCATCCATCAACGGGAACACAACGAGTGTGAAGGCAGCGATTAACGTGACAGAAATATGACCGTCCGCAGCCTGCTGTCCCGCCCAATAGGCCATAGAGACGACTGCCAGGCCTACCACGCATTGACCGATGAAGGTTCTCCATCTTGCCCACCCGCGCAGCGTCCCGTCCACCCGGGCGACAGCGGCTTCGTCCGTCTCATACGAGGCAACGAATTGTGGCGACCGTCCGCTGATGACCCAGTCGCTCATGCCGAGCACTGCATCGGTCAGCTTCTGATAGAGCCGGTTGCGTTCCTGCTTAACCTGCTTCTGCTTCGTTCTTGTGACCAGCAGCGAGATCCAAGGCAAGACGAATACAATAATGAGCAGATACAGCGCCATCAGAAGGGCAAATGGCACGTCGAACCAGCCCAAAGCCGCAATGCACACCACATACATCACGACAGCGATGATGCTCGGAAAGACGGTACGCAGGTACACATTTTGCAAATATTCAATATCATCCGCCAGCATGCCAAGAATATCCCCTGTACGGAATCGGGAACGGATGAACAAGGCTTGCGGCTCCAACATGCGGTAGAGGCGAACCCTCATGCTTGATAAAATGCGCAGTACCGCATCATGCCCCACTAGACGCTCGATATAGTGTACCGCCGCTCTCCCGATCCCGAACGTTCGAACTAAGACGATTGGAACGTACACCATTAATATATTTTCCGGGCGAAGCGCAGACTTCGAAATGAGATAACCGGATGTGAACATAAGTGAACCGGCGCATAACGCGGTTAACATGCCGAGGGCAATGATGGTTGCGAAGCGCCAAAAATAGGTTCGTAAATAGGGGCGAAACCATGCTTCCCGTTTCAATGTACTCCCTCCCCCTGTGATGCCATCATTTCGTAGTACACGCCTCGCTGCGCGAGCAACTGTTCATGCGTGCCGGTCTCGGCCACGCGGCCATGATCGAACACGATAATCCAATCCATATCCGGCATCCAGTGCAGACGATGGGTCGCTAGAAAGACCAGCTTGTGCTCGAACAAGGAAAGCATCGTCTCTTTTAATTCATACTCCGTTTCAATATCCAAATGCGCAGTCGGCTCATCCAGCAACACGATCGGACGATCGCACAGGAACGCGCGCGCAAGCGCGACACGCTGCTCTTGACCGCCGCTTAAGGCTCGTCCGCCATTGCCGATCATCTCATCGCAGCCCTGAGGCAAGCTGGCTGTCAGCCCGGAAAGTCCAGCCGCAGATAAAGCACGTTCCACCTCTTCACTCGACGCCTCTGGGGCATAGAACCGGACATTGTCCGCCAGAGAGCTGCTAAAGAGGTAGGGGTGCTGCGGAATGTAAGTCGTTTCCTTGCGCCACGCTTCATCGGTCAACGCATGAATGCTCTTGCCGTTCAACTCGAACTGCCCTGCCGAAGGATACAGGAAGCCCGCCAGCACATCGATGAGCGTCGATTTTCCGGCTCCGCTCTCTCCGATAATGCCGATTTTTCGCATTCCTGTAACCTTGATCGAGACGTCTTCTAAGGAAGACGGCCCCTCTTCTTCGTGCCGTACGTGAATTCCAGATAGCGTCAGCGTGCTTTCCTCTGTCCACGTGAAGGATGACGGCAGATCGGATGACATAGTCGACGCCGCATCATGAGCGAGAATGGAATCAATTGCCTTCCCAGCCTCTTTTCCGTTCAAGGTGGCATGATAATCGGCCCCCACCATGCGAACGGGCAGAAAATATTCCGGCGCCAATATAAGGATCGTCAACCCCGTTACCAGCGTCATGTTCCCTTCCACAAGGCGCAGCCCCAAGCTGACCGCCACCGATGCTACAGACAGCATCGTGAAGAAGTCGAGCGAGAAGGAGGACAAGAAGGCAACGCGAAGCGTCCGCATCGTCGCCGTCTGGTACTGGTCACTCACCCGTCCGATCGTGCCGCTGTGCGCGCGGCTGCGCCCAAGGAACTTGAGCGTTTCCAGTCCGCGAAGCGCATCGACGAAGTGGTTCGATAATATCCGGTACGACTCCCATTGCCGATCCATTTGCTTACGCGCGGCCAATCCGACCAGGATGAGGAACCCGATCAGAATGGGCATCGTCACGACGAGGATAATCCCCGCGACCAAGTCCTGCGTGAAAATATAAGCGACCACCATAATCGGTGTAATCGCCGTGCCGATCATACGCGGCAGAAACAGCTCCAGATACGTACGGAACTGCGCTACGCCTTCCAACACAAGCGTTACCAAATTTCCGGTTCCTTCTGACTTGGCAAATCTCGGACCGAGCTGAAACAGTTTCTCCATCAGCCGTTGCCGCATATCCGCTCCTGTCATTTCGGCAAAGCGGTACGCCACCTTCTGTTGAAGGAGAGCGGTAGCTTGACGGACAACAAAAGCAAGCAGGAACAACATTGTCGTTCCGGCCTGCTCCTGCAGCGGCTCCCCGGCAAAGAGGGCGGAAATGACTTCCGCCAACCACTTCGCCAGAAATATTATGGAAATACTTTGCACGAGGGCAAGGACGGTCAATAAGAACAGAACCGGCTTGATCCCTTTGTATCCGAGTAAGTTGTTACCCATTAGTATTCCAAATGCTCCTTCTCATGTACGCGTTTGTGAAATACGAAATAGCTCCATATTTGATAGCCTAGCACGAACGGCAGCAGGGTTAACGTTACTATCGTCATCACCTTGAGCGAATATGGGCCTGAGGCTGCATTATGAATCGTCAGGTCGAACGCTTTGTCAATGGAGCTGACCATGACGCGCGGGAACAACCCAATGAACAGCGATGCAATCGATAATACAATGACCGTCCCCGTCATGCCGAAGGCCCAGCCGTCCTTTTTCTTCGAAGTAAAGGCGCCTGCCAGAACAAAGGCCACCACACCGAGCACCGCTACCGCGAACAGGATGCCTCCGTGCGCTTCGAACACATCAGTCATAAAGTAAGTCATCGTTCCGAACGCAACCAGCAGTATCGCAAGCGGGATCAACAGCTTATGAGCCAGCTTGCGCGCCCGTGCCTGCAAATCGCCGATCGTGCGCAGCGTCGTGAAGAACAACCCATGCACGAGACAAAGCATTGTAACGGTGACTCCGCCAACGAGCGTATACACATTCACCATGTCGAACAAGCCGGCGTTCATCTCCATGTTCTGGTCGATAGGAACCCCTTTAATGAGCCCTGAAAAGGCTACACCCAGCAGGAACGGTGGCAGCAGGCTGCCAAGGAAGATGGCAAGATCCCACGTCTTTTTCCAACGTTCGGTCTCCACCTTGCCCCGGAACTCGAACGCGACACCGCGCCCGATTAAGGCAAGCAGAACAACGACGAGCGGCAAATAATATCCGCTGAACATGGTGGCATACCAGTTCGGGAAGGCAGCGAACATCGCTCCGCCTGCCGTCAGCAGCCACACTTCATTCGCATCCCAGAACGGTCCGATGGAGTTGATGAGCACGCGGCGTTCTCCATCCGTGCGGGCCAGAAATTTCGTGGACATCCCTACCCCAAAATCAAATCCTTCCAAGAAGAAGAAGCCAACGAACAAAACAGCGACAAGTAAAAACCAAAGTTCATTAAGAGAAATCATGGTGTCCCTCCCGATCAAATGGGTCATTTGAATGTGCTGCCTTTACGGTTTCATTCGGACCCTTTTTGATGACACGAACGAACAAATATACCATTACTATACCAAGTATCGTGTAAATAGTTGAGAATGTGATTAAGGAGAATAGAACCTCTCCCCCGCTCACGCTCGGAGAAATGCTGTCCTCCGTCCGCATCAATCCGAATACGGTCCAAGGCTGACGGCCAAACTCAGTCATAATCCAGCCTGTCGTATTGGCGATAAATGGAAGCGAAATGGCAAACAACATAAAGCGCATAAACCAAGTGTTCTTGTTATCCAGCTTCTTGCGATAAGACAAGTACAAGCCATACATGGCGAGCAGAATCATGAGCGTTCCCGCGGCAACCATGATGCGGAAGCTCCAGAACGTCGTGCGAACCGGCGGAATGTAGTTGCCAGGACCATAGGTCTGCTCATATTCCGCTTGAATTTCGTTCATGCCCTTTACTTCACCAGAGAACTTGCTATAGGACAGGAAGCTGAGCAAATATGGAACCTTGAACTCCATACTATTCTCTTTCTTCTCCGGATCAATCGCCGCAAACACGGTCCAAGGCGCCGGATCCCCGCTCTCTCCCCACAAGCCCTCTGCGGCCGCCATCTTCATCGGCTGCGTGTGAACCAGATACTGCGCTTGCTGGTGGCCGAAGACGGCAACCAGGATGGACGAAATGAGCGCTACGATAACGCCGAGATGGAACGACTTTTTGAAAAATTCCGTATCTTGCTTCTTCAGCAGCTTATAAGCGCTTATACCCGTGATAAGGAACGCGCCCGTCGCAAAAGCAGCAAATATCGTATGTGGAAATTCCACCAACAGCTGGCCGTTCGTGATGAGGGCGAAGAAATCATTCATTTCCGTGCGCCCGTTATTAATCGTAAAGCCAACCGGTCTTTGCATGAACGAGTTTGCCGCCAAAATCCAGAATGCAGACATCGTCGTTCCAAACGCGACTAGCCAAATGCAGAGCAAGTGCAGCTTCTTCGATAACCGCTCCCAACCGAAAATCCACAAGCCGATGAAGGTCGATTCCATGAAGAATGCCAACAACGCCTCAATAGCGAGCGGCGCACCGAAGACGTCACCTACGAATCGGGAGTAATCTGACCAGTTCATCCCGAATTGGAATTCCTGTATAATCCCTGTTACTACACCGACGGCAAAGTTAATGAGGAACAGCTTCCCCCAGAACTTAGCCATTTTCTTATATTCTTCTTTTCCTTTGACGACATACATCGTCTCCATGATTGCGATTAGCAGCGCTAATCCAATCGACACTGGCACGAAGAAGTAGTGAAAAATCGTCGTCGATGCGAATTGGATGCGTGACAGTATAACCGTATCCATCAGTTTCCCCTTCCACCTTTCTCTTCATAATTACAAATCTTTTAAGTCTATTAGGTCCCGTTCAACCCTAAGCGGCTTCTAATTGTATTAGGCGCTATTTGGCAAATATCGACATTGGCTTACCCCTATACCGGAGTCGAACACGGGATCAATGATGTTGATTACACGATTCATGTGATATTTTGTCAGATTAAGGCCTCTGGTAATGTGATTTATGTCACATCTTTTGGGGGAGAGATTGAGCAAAATGCGAACTTTGTGCCATTCGTCACAAAATAGTAATAATTGAAATATAAAAAGAAGAAAAATGGCATTGAATTCTGGCCATCTCACTTCGTCCGGAGCCTATCCCTATCTGGTTGCTTCATGCCTTTCATGTATGAATTACCGTAAATTGGTATACGCTAGACCCGCCGAAGGTCTAGGATACGAACCGAACCGCAGACCATTTTCATGCAACCCTTGTTGCATTAGGATGAAGATAAGAGATAAACAAGTACGACATAATGCATCGTGGTGCTTAATATAGAGTTCTCAGGGGTAAAGGAGTGGCTAGAAACGATGATGGAACGAGGAAATAAGACGAAGACACAGCGGAAAGCACAGGTGCTTGTATTGACAGGTGCCATTGGGCACGGCCATGTGCAAACGGCCAATGCGATCCGGGAATCGGCCGCAGCGTGGTTCCATGAAGATGTCGATGTGCACGTCGTTGACTACATGGAACAGGTGGCACCCCATTTGCACGGGGTCGGCTCCTATTGCTTCATTCAGTGGCTTAAGCTGTTCCCGAATATGTACGGCTATCTGTTCGAGATGACACGGAAAGATCGCGGCCTCGCCCAGTTGTTGAAAAGCGTTCGGCTGACCAGTCTGCGCCCCTTGTCCAAGCTGGTGCAGCGTATGAGACCAGACGTCATCGTCAGCACGTTTCCGGCTGCAAGCGCGGCCGTCTCGAAGCTGAAGGAACGCGGCCTCGTCGATTGCCCAGCCGTTACCGTCATTACGGACCATACGGATCACAGCTTCTGGATCCACCCGTACACCGATCTGTATATGGTCGGGTCACAGGAAGCACAGAACGTGCTTGTCGCGCAAGGCATCTCCGCGGCACGTATCGAGGTGACGGGAATTCCCGTACGTCCAGCCTTCTACAATACCTATGACAAACAAGAGCTGCGTGAACGCCACGGGCTAGACGGTTCCGCAATGACGGTGCTGATGATGGGCGGCGGATGCGGCCTGCTCGACGCAGCGCTGCTGCGGGAGTTGGAGAAGGCTCCTTGGGCGAGCAGCATGCAATTCATCGTCATCTGCGGACGCAACGAGCGGCTGCAGCAGCAGTTGGAACGATGGGCGGAGCAGACGCCCTTGCGCGTGCACATCGAAGGCTATGTCGAGGCCGTACACGAGTACATGGCGATGTCCGACCTGATGATTACGAAATCAGGCGGCGTAACGACAACTGAAGCAGTCGTGCAGAAGCTGCCGCTGCTCGTCTATAAGCCGCTGCCCGGACAAGAGCAGGATAACATCCGCTACTTGCTTCGGAACGGGCTAGCCCGCCGAGCCAAGAGCGCGGACGACCTGCTGTCGAAGCTCGCTTCCTTCGAAGCTCACCCGGAGCAGTTGGAGCGAATACGCGAGCGCGCACAAGCCGAGCAGCAGCATACGCCTGTCAGCGCGTTGCAGGCTATTCTGAACGTGCTGAATCAGCCGGCGATGCAGCGCAAAGCAGCGGCTGGGCAATGGTTCCGGCGACGCAGAATCGTATAAGCGACTAATCGTCTAACCATCTATTCAAGCAGGTATTCGACCACTCGATAGCAATTAGTCTAATCGTATGTGTGACTGGTTATATGTGTGCCTAATCGTCAATCACCGTCCAACTTTGGTCTGGAGCTTATGCATGGACGAATATAATCTAGCATACATGTCTGGACCAATTGGGTCTGGCGCTCATGCCTAACCGGCTTATATTTTGCGGTCAACCTAGACAACCTCGTCTGTGCCTATGCACAGACGACTTCGGTCTGATGCTCACGCCCAGCCAGCTTCACTCTAACACTTGTGCCAACCAGCTTAACTCTATCGTCACGCCTAGATGACTCATTCTAACCACTTCGGTTGTCATTCTAGCCTACCTGCCCTCACTCTGACGCTCTCGTCTGGCCCGGTTCTTCCTGTTGAGATGCTTGGTAACGCGAATATGGATGAATCGGGATGCTCTGAGCCCAATGGAGGCTTCGATAAGAGCATCCATTGGAAAACATACACCAGAATGGCCTGTCGCATGCAGAAACTCTCCTTTTCGTTGGAAAACATCCAATCAAATCACACCCTATATGTGATCCTCAGCCATTTCGGGTAATTCCATTGCACATTTTCCAATGGATCGCCCCGTCTACTGCCTTGACTCTAAGAAACATTGGACAAATTCCAACGGAATCAAGCGCCCCATACTATAATTCAAAAAACAAGCTATTCCTCCGGCTAGTTCCACCGAGCCAGCTGGACGAGTAGCTTGTTTTCGTTGCATGACGCGATTATCCTACACATTATTTCCGCTCCTGCTTCGAGTGGGCATACAACCGCTCCACCTTGTCATCGGCAATTTCCTTCTCTCCGTAACGCGCTTCATTGTACGCTTCACCCAACTCGGTCAAGACGCTAGTATTCGCTGCACGGTCCTGCCGTCCGATCTCCTGAACTGTCTCCTTCGGCGTCAGATAAGAGCGGTGCTCGTATCCCTTCGCCTCAGAGCGCTGCAGCTGATCCCGATACAGATAACGCACGCGTTCGCGATTGGTCTTCAGTTCCGAATATTTAGCATGCGGCCTCCCCCATCTCCGCATGGCCTTGTTCCAAGGCTGCATCACATTGCGGCGCAGCTTCTCCCACTGAAACATGCTCGTTTGCTCATCGATATACCCAACTTCTGACGGTGTCTCACCCTTTTGGCTGAAGAACTGAAGCAACCATTGCCATAGCTTCGGGAACCATTTCTTCACGGCAAATCGGAACAAGTAAATGAAGCCAGCAATGATGGCGACCGCGAGAGCGCACCAGACGGCGACGATGGCGATCCGCTCCAGCAGCTGCACGAACGCGCTCGGCTCCTTGGCTTTCCCCAATCCCAACAGAGGCGGCGGCTCCGGCATTGACGGCGGTATGTCGGGTACGGCATCCGTCGGCGGACTGCTGCGGAACAGCCACCCGAGCAGCGCTCGGGTCCAGTTCATAAGCGTATCCATCGCCGAACCGAACGTGAGCGCGACAGCCATCATAACAAAGACAAAAAACGAACCGGCATACCACGCATTAATATGGCTCACCTGGGCCGGAACCGAGCTGCGAACACCTCCGGCATCGCCAGATCCGGCACTAAGGTTGGCCTTGCGCAATTGGCTCCAATTCATTTGAAACAGCGTGACGACGATGGCGATTATGCCAGCCCCTACCAGATGATCTTGAAACGGCATCATTTCTGGACGATATATAGATACGATATAAACAATGAAATAGACAGCCAACGCAATTCCGTTCCAATGCACGGTATCCATCCATAAGTCTAATTCGGACACAATCTTTACACCCCGGCCAAAGAGAACGAAGCACATTACAAGAGACACGATGCGGGGGATATCTATCGGTCCGGACGCAGCATACAGCACGCCCCCGATAACCAGTACCAACATGAGCCATAGGTTATCCCGCTTCCAGCGGAAGATCTTTTTCGCCATGACGCCGAGCAATGCAAACAGAGGCAATATGCCATACCAGAACGAGGCTCCCGCCTGTTCGGGAAGCAAATATACAGTAAGCAGAAATACGATCGGAAACGCCAACACGTATTCCAACAGGCCGCGACATCCGTCCGATATCCATTTGGATTTATCCGGCATTCGGATTCACCTCTTTCGCTTCAGTCACTCGCAGGCTTGGCTCGGGCAGGACGACCAGCTCGACACCGTTGCCCCTCATTCGAATTCGGGATAGAACCGCGTTGCCATCGCTCAGCCGAATCGGCGTAATGATGACGAAATCAGTATTCGCCGCATCCTCCCACTGCTTCATTAGTGATTCGAACGACAAGGTCAGCTCCAGCTCCAGCTTCGACATTAGATCGAACATGGCGGACAGGTGGTGCGATCCCGCAGCCGGTGTTAGCGTTACCGCTTGCCCCTTGGGACGGTCGTGCAAGCTTCCGTTACAGCTGAATCCCGTCTCGATGCCTTTCATCACAGTCAGGTTCGCAATGGAAGCCGCGTATGAGAGCGCCTGCTCGACGCCTTCCGGCCTCGTAACCTTGGACCACATCCGTTCGCTCGTTTCAAAATTAACGATAATCATCAGCTTGCGGTCCGCTGTATAGTCGAACTTATGCACTTGCAGCTGGTTCGTCCGGGCCGTCGCCTTCCAATGCACCGACTTCAGTGAATCGCCGGCACAGTACGGTCGTACGCCTGATTTCCAAAACGGATCCTCCAGTATCCACCGGCGCACGGTAATGTCCCCAATCCAGCTTTTATTAGAAAAAGGGATGTGCTCGATCGGCACCAATTGGGGAAATACGACGATTTCCAAAGAAAGCGGGATCCTTCTGACCTTATCGATAATTCCGAACGGATCGCCCACAGTCATCGTCGCACTGTCCAGCTGGTACACCCCCCGCCCCATGCAAGTAATGTGGTGCCTTCGCACGATTTGGGTATAAGGCATCAGCGCGAATAAGCTCTTATGGTTCTGCGAGATTTCCCCGACATCCACATCAAGGTTGCTCTGACTCTCGAACCGGAGCGAGCTGTGGATCATAGATTCCAGGCGCACCCAAGGCAGCGGCAACAGCTTGTCATTTCCGATAGTCTCAATCATCTCTACGCTCTCACCGACGAACAGCTTCTGCTTCGTGAACGTGCGCGTGTAGTATACGTTCTTCAACGCCCACTTCTTATACACTATCCCAAGCAGCGCCAAGGCGATGCCCAGGAACAATATCAACCAATGGAGCGGCATCATGATGCCCCCTTACTCCGTCAATTGCGGTTCCGTCGGCACGGGAACTTGGCTTACGATGTGCTGCAATACCGACTCCGCATAGGATGTTTGGAGCTGGGATGTGTTGTGAAAGAGCAGCCGATGGGCCAGCACAGGAACGACCATGGCCTTCACGTCATCTGGTGAGACATAATCGCGGCCGCCTATAACGGCATACGCCTGAACCGCGCGCAGCAGCGCTTGGCCGGCCCGGGGGCTGGCACCGAGCGCTATCTCATGATGCTTGCGTGTCTGTTCCACGATTTTGAGCAAATACTCCAGAATCGAGTCATCGACGTGCACGTTCGTGTAATGCTTTTGCGCATTCACGATATCTTCCTTGGAAGCGACGGGCTCGATGCTTTGCAGAGGGTTGCCGGAGCGGAATCGTGACAGGATCGCTTTGCTCTCATCGAAAGAGGGATAACCCATCTTCAGCTTCAGCATGAAGCGGTCTAGCTGTGCTTCCGGAAGCGGAAAAGTCCCGTAATTGTCTAGCGGGTTCTGTGTTGCTAACACGATAAACGGCTCCTCGAGCACGAGCGTGTCCCCGTCAATGCTAACTTGCCGCTCCTCCATGCACTCCAAAAGACTCGATTGCGTCCGCGGTGTAGCCCGATTTATTTCATCTGCAAGCAGCAGATTGGTGAATACAGGACCTGGGCGGAATTGGAACTCACTGACCTTCTGGTTGTACACATTCATTCCGCTCAAATCCGTTGGCAGCAGGTCGGGCGTAAATTGAATGCGCTTAAAGGTACCGTCAATCGATTTCGCGATTGATTTCGCGAGCAGCGTCTTTCCTGTACCGGGAACGTCTTCCAACAGCACATGGCCTCCCGTGATCAGGGCGACGAATATCATATCGATGGTCTCGTCTTTACCGACGATGACATGTTGCACATTTTCCTTTATCGATTGGGCCAAAGCATGAATGTGGGATAACTCCATGGAAGCAGGCACCTCGTTTCGTATGGGTATTACAGGAAACCGTTTTCTTGGATCCATCCTTCTTCCTTCTCCATTATCCTGCTGAATTCCTTTTCGATCTCGATTTCCCACACTTACGAATTGGACCATGCATGGAGATTAATAAATTACCACCTACATACTCACGCCTCTGTTTACATTACATATTTATTATGGAATTATTTCCAACATATTTCATACATCTATATTGAATCCATGATACTGCATGGGCGAATTGTTCCTAGAGGAGGAGGTTGTAGTAACTTAAAATCGATGAACACAAATAAAAAATAATATTTTAAAAAGCCATTGACATTTAACCAATTGATAACTTACCATAAATATAGAAAAATAAAACAAATTTAGAAATTGGAGGGTTAATTATGGGTTTGTCTGTGCGCAAAATGAAGTTCGTAACTGGTATTTTGCTGTTTAGTGCAATGCTGCTGCTAGTTGTAACTGTTTTATCGCCTTTCGCCACTGCTCAAGCTCTTGCTGGAGACAAAAGTAACGAAGCTACTTCTCAATTTGAAGAAGAATTAGCGTTTATTTTTGAGGAAGCATCCACGCTAAAAGATGGACTATTTGTTCTTGACACTGAGAAAATTGAGCAACGATTCGGCAAAGATCAAGTAGAGGGTATTGCTTTATTAGTTGAATTTATCAACAGTACTGCCCCTGGTTCAATGTCTACATTTAGCTTTGGATCCTGTATGTTGGATGCTTTGAAGGATTATTTGGGAATATCGGTTGTTGAGGCAGCACTAAGTGGTGGGTTGTATGCTTATTTAGTAAAAAAGGCATGGAAAGATGCTGCCAAATTACTTGTTCGCTATGCAATTACTATGAACGTTGCGGGTTTAACAGCTACTCTTATTTTCTATAGCGGCAAGTGTGCCATTTGGGGTTACAAAGCAGACGGCGAGATAGCTTATGGATAAAAGCAAGTTACCGAGCAGATTTAGTTTCATTATTTTCCCTATTATATTCTTCCTATCCTTTGTTGCAATAAAGCTCTTATTTTCCTCCTTAGATTTCACAGAGATACTCACTGATATAGCCTTGATTTTAGTTATTTATTACATCATAGTAGCAATTTATTGGTTTTTTTTCAGAAAAAAATAGCGATGCTTTCTACATTAAAAGACTTCTCCAATAAGGAGGAGTCTTGTTATCAATTAGAGACAAGGCCGGATCTGCACCCGATTTAAATACGTTGTTGTAAATATTTGCCTAATCTTATTTTTACTTGTATCGATTCTATCATCAATCTGTATTCCAATCAATCAGCCCCTCGCTCGTGAGAACGCCCGATCCACGAAAGACACGTCTAACTGAAATCATGATTGGCCGGTAAATTGGTTATAGTAACATCGACACGATGTCCAAGGAGGAATATTCAATGGATAATACGCATGAATTTGTAGAAAAACTGCACGATGCGCAACAGAAGAACGAGAAGAACAGAAAGAGCGGCAAAGGCAATCCCGGCCACAGCTTGCCCGGCAAGAAGAAGAGCACAAACAAATAACGGCGGGAAGATAGATATACTGCCTGCTTTGCGAATGGAAGCACCGTCCCTGCGATCTGAATCATCGCAGCCTATGGTTAAACACCTGCCTTTTTCTTCATGCAAAAAAGCCATGATCCCGAGGATCAGGGCTTTTTGTATACGAAACATGTTCATGTATCCTCGGTATTTGAATAAACCATGCAATATTGCTCCAAATCGCTGTTCGGAAGCGGAATGACATCAACGATGCTAAAGCCGTAATGCTCATATACCGGGACGTTGTCCGGATTTTGCGTTTCCAGCGTGCATGCTATGCTGCGTTTGTTGCATTCCTCTATTAGAGGCTTCATGATGCGAGAGACGAAGCCTTGCCCCCGATATTTGGATTGCACCACGAGCATGTCGAGGTGAATGTACTCCCGATTGCCGAGCATGGACAACCATGCCGAGCTCATGCTGTGCAAGATGGCTAGCCCTCTTGCAAATTGCCTGATGCCGATGTAGCGGCATATCGGAATGGACTTAATGATGGCAAGCAGCATTGCAGATACATCCTTGAATCGCGATACGATGGATAATCCAGTCCGATCTGATCGGAATACGAGCGCGACCGCCTCCATGTTGCCGGAAGTCGAGTAAACGTCGGAATACGGATACAGCATCGTGACATAATTGCAGAAAAAGATTCGGAGCACATCGAGTCTTGTCGAGCGGTCGGGCAAGATATGCTGGTACAACGGATCTTCCACAAAGCCTTCGGCAAGTACATCGGCTGCTCTGCGGATGTCTTTACGGTCTAGTGTTATCAATGGCGTGCTACAAATAGTTCCACCCCGGATCTGTAAAAGTGTCGTTCTTGGATGCGAAGCGCCCTTGTCCAGCGCTTGCGTTATCATCGTACCGCCGGAGGAACGACGAGTCAAACCCGCTGCGCGCATGTCCCGATCGGAGACGTGGCTAGTCCCCTATCTTTTGCAAAAGACCATATATTGCTATATCTCAACTAACTATGCTAAACTAAAAGCACAAAGCAATTTGATTAAGGTAACCTTATTCAAAAGAGGTGGAAACCGGTGCCGAACAATAAAATAAAGCTTGGTGTACCCAGCGATGAAGGACAAGTCAGCATCATGTTCACCAGAGGAGGTCCCCGCGAAGGCGCAGGCCGCAAAGGATTCGGGGAAACTAAGAAAATATCTTTGACTCTAACCAAAGAGCTATGGGGAGAAATCGAACAGCATTGCAGTTCGCGGAGCTGCTCCCGTTCGGAAATCATTCGAGACATCATTGAATCTTATTTCAATGCAGAGTCGGAGGGATAGGTGAATTCATTTGTTGATTGAAGTACCGCAGCCTATTCTAGCCGAAGCGCTGCAGCACGTAATTAAAGCAGTGTCAGCCAACTGTCCTATTCCCATAATGTCTGGAATTCTACTGCGAGCGAATCGGGATGGATTGACGCTCGTTTCTGGCAATTCGAGCATGATGGTTCAATATGAGATTCCTGCCACGGAAAATGTAAACGTTCAGCGCACAGGAAGTATTGTCATCCCTGCAAAATATTTTAGTGAGATCATTCGCAAATTCCCTGCAGGCGTTGTGACACTAGAAATGAAGGAGCCCCTTATCATTACAATTCAAAGTGGGAATGCGGTTTACCGTTTGTGCGGCATGGATGCGGAGCATTTTCCTCAAATGCCAGAAATCAATGACGGCATTCAAGCTCACATTTCTAGCACCGCGTTGAGAAACATGATTCGCCACGTCGTGTTTGCTGTCTCTCCCTCGGAAAAAAGGCCTGTATTAACAGGCGTATCCTGTCAAATTGATCGCGATGGCAACCTCCGATTTCTGGCAACTGACAGCGTACGACTTGCCTCCCGGCTCACCCGCGTGAGCTTGGCACAAGACATGGTCATACCGCCCGCAATCATCATTCCAGGGAAAAATGTACACGAATTATCGAAAATGCTGAACGAGGAACAGGAAATGGTTGAAATTACGATTGGCAAAAGTCAGATTGGATTTAGAACAAAAAACCTATTGTTTCAATCCGCATTAATCGATGGATCATATCCATCCGTGGATAGGTCAATACCGCAAACCCATTCGACGGAATTGATCGTCGACTCGGTTGAATTGCTGCATGCGATGGAACGGGTCTCCCTCTTGGCCGGAGACGACAATATGATCCAATTGAGCATCAACGAGCATAACGACATCGAATTGATTTCCAATACTGCAGAAATAGGGGATGTATTAGAAGGAGTGCATGCCGAGGAAATGAGTGGGGAACGCCTATCCATTTGTTTCAACGGAAATTACATGAAGGACATCCTTCGTTCCGTCGATAGCGCCAAATTGAGACTTGCATGTTCTGGAAAATGGAAACCGATAGTCGTGCAGCCAGTTGATGACACCGAATCTACATACATGATTACCCCATTACGGTCACATATGTAGCTTCGAGCGCACAACAGGTTGTGTGGTATCTGCAGTTGCACAACAGCCCCCCATCACAGGGGGGCTAACATGCCGTGCGAAGCCCGGTCAGAGGTCAGTGTCTACCATCAGACCGAGACATCGTCACTTCAAGCCTGTCGCAACTTGAAGCAACTGCTCCTTCGTGACGTGCGGCGAATCGCTCGCTACTCGCAAGATGAACTGCTGTCCTGCCTGCCCGCTCATCCAGAACAATTCCTGATACCGATTGGACTCGCTGAACAGGAACTGGTCATTGACCGTATAGTGCGCCTTCGCGCCTTGAACGTCCAGTTCTTCGTATTGCACCGATTCCGAAGCAAGGCCTTTGCTCGTGACGTTCATGTCAGGCATAACCTCAACAGTCACGTAGATTCGATCGTTGTCTGCATTCTTATAGGTTGTGGTATAGCTTTGAAATGGCAGCTGCGGCCCCGGCACGACACGCCAGGCTACGCCATTCCCGTTCTGCTTGCTCTCCTGGCGCAGCTCATCGAGAAGGCTGTACCCTTTCTCATCGACCATGGACTCGTAAGGATTCCCTTCCTTCCCTTCAGAGAAGGTGAAGCTGTCAGGCAACACACGAGGCAAGGAAAGCGGAGCATGCAGCTTCTTAACAGTCTCATTCCACTCCTCTGCGTCCTGCACTTGCTCCTGCTTAGTTACACCGAGCAGTGGATGTCGCTTGTATAGAGGGTGCTCCTCTTTCTCCAATGACGCCACGTATACGACTGCGGCTTGCCCGACTGCCAACTGCTGTTGCACATCCGCCAACGCGCGGCGGATATCTTCGGCGGACGTCCGGGTTAATACAAATTTGGCATCAGTCCGCATTTCTATGTTCATCGTTCCCTGCTCGGCGCTGAACAGCAGCTTCTGTGCCGAATAGGCGAACCCGGTCAGAAGAACGACGGCAAGTGCGACTGCTGCCATTTTGCGCGTGTTGAACTTGCGAACTGTGTAACCCTTTCTCCCCTCTGCCTGAATATGGATGTGATACAGTGCTCCTATTCGTTCATCAAGCGAAGAAGGGCAGCTGACCAGATTGGTTGCCAGTTCATATTCACGCTTCAGTCTTTTTTCCATTGACATAGGTAGACGACTCCTTTCCTGCATTCCGCACCTCGAAAAGATGGCGCAATCTTTTCAGTGCGAGATGATGTCTCGATTTCACCGTTCCCACAGGAATGTGAAGAATGACCGCGATGTCCTCTAAGGAGCAATCCTGATAATACCGGAGAACGATGACTTCCTTCAGCTTCTGGGACAGCTTCTCCACGGCCGGTGTCACTTCCAATTGATCGCTTAGAGCAAGCAAATGCTCCTCTATGTCGTTATGCTGCGACGCATCAAGCCCCGTCGTTACCCGCTCCAGCAGGCGGAACCTTCTCCACGCGCTTCGTTTCCAGCTGCGCACCTGCCTTACGATCAAGCCGTTGAACCAAGCGTGGAATGGCTGTTCAATATCATATTTGGATAAGCTGCGAAACAGTTCCAAGTACACTTCACTCATGATGTCACCCGCGTCTTGCTTATACGGGGCAAGAAAGTAAATGAGTCGGTACGCATGATCGCGGGTCGACTGGTAGACGTATTGGAACGCTTCGTCATCCCCTTGGCTCATCCGGATAAGCCAAGGCTTCAAATCGGATTCCTTCATGTGGCCAGCCTCCATTCAGGTCTTACACGATATATTGGTCGCATCCCTCATTTAGGTTCACTGCAATGTGTCGAGCCAGACCTCGCTTAACCGTCGAATTCCCTCCTCTATCCGCTCCAATGGAATACCGCCGAACCCGATGAAAAATTCCAAGGCGCCGTTCACAGGAGGATGCAGCCATGTAAACGAAGCAGAGGCAAGACGAATGCTGGCAGCACCCGCCAACCGGATCAACTCTTGCTCCGTGCGGGAACTATCGACTCTCATCAGAATGTGGAACCCGGCATCTTCCCCAATAATGGAAGCCCGCTCCCCGAAATAGCTGTGGATGGAGGCGATGAGCCGATCATGCTTTTGCCGATACAGGTTGCGCATTTTACGCACATGCTTCTCTAGGTGGCCCCGTTCCATAAATAACTGCAGCGCATGCTGGTTCCACCGCGATGCCGACTGCTCGAAGAGCGTCCGATGCTCCATCCGCTGATAATCGCCGAGCAGCGACTTCGGCAGCACCATATAGTGAACGCCGATCGCCGGGGACAGCACTTGGGCAAATCCGCCCAAATAAATGACGTCCGCGTCTGGATTCAATCCTTGCAAAGAGGGAATCGGGCGGCCGTAATAGCGCAGTTCACCGTCATAGTCATCCTCGATGATGAATCCGTTCGTCTTCCGGGCCCACTCCAACAGCTGCAGTCGCTTCGCGATCGGCATAATCATCCCCCGCGGAAATTGATGTGACGGAGACACGCAGACGATGCGGGCGGAGCTGTCGTATAATTCACCGAGGTTGATTCCGTCTTCCTCCAATGACACGGGCGTCACTCGATACCCGTGCTGGCGAAAGGTGGACGGACATAGCAGATATCCGGGGTTTTCTACAGCTATATGGTCCGTATGCTCTATCAATATCCGGCTGAGAAAAGAGAGCAGGAAGTGCGGATCGGAACCGATCACGACTTGCTCTGGACTGCAGCGCACCCCTCTGAACTGGTGCAGATACGTTGCAATTTCCTGCCGTAGGCCGGGCTCCCCCTGTGGATCCCCGTACCAGAGTAATTCCTCCATGCCCGAGCGAAGAGCATCATGGAACAAGCTGCGCCACACCCGAAACGGGAAGTGGGAACCGTCTATGTTCGACATGTGAAAGTCATATTTATATACCTTCGTATCGCGGGCTGGAGCCGCTCTATTCGAGGCTTCATGTGGCTGAATCGGGCGGTCCCCTGCCCCGCTTCCCAGCCGCAAATACGGCTCTGGCAGATGCTGCACGTAGTAACCCTTCCTCGGCACACTGGCAATGAACCCTTCCGCAACAAGCTGACTGTACGCCAGCTCAACCGGCGTCGTGCTCAGCGCAAGGAAATCAGCCAAGGCGCGAATCGAAGGAAGCCGGGTATGTTCGGCCAGCCGGCCAGATACAATTTCATCCTTAATATATTCGAGCAGTTGCACATATTGGGGAATATGGCTGTTAATATCAAGCTTGGGGATGAGCAGCATGTAAGTCCCCTCCTCTGTCCTTTTGTTTTTTACAAATCTGTCTATTTTCGAGTATACAAGATTTGACTATAGTTGGAATAGAACAAACAGGAGGGTTGCAAGATGAACACTATGGAACAAGCAGGAACACCCGTACGATTTTTGGAAGGCGCAGGCGTCTATTTACGGCCTATCGGCTTGGAGGATGCGGAGTCCTATTATTACAAGCTGTTCGATCCGGAAGTCAGAAGACTGACCGGCACGCAGAAGCATTTTTCGAAGGAACAAGTTATCCGTTACATCGAGGGCAAAACACAGGACTCATCCGGCATGCTGTTGCTAATTGCGCTCTGTGAGACGAATGAGGTCATCGGGGACATCGAGCTGCAGGATATCGACGGCATTAACCGCAGCGCTAATATACGCATCGCCATTGGCGGCTCGGCCCATCAGGGGAAAGGATACGGCAGCGAAGCGATTGGCCTGCTGCTCGAATACGCATTCGGTACATTGCAGCTGCATCGGATCGAGCTGAACGTATTTGCCTTCAACAAACGTGCCATCCATGTGTATGAAAAGGCAGGGTTCAAACGCGAGGGCGTGCAGCGCGATGCGCTCTACTACGACCACAAGTACCATGATTCCATCATCATGAGCATCCTGGAGGATGAATACCGGAGCACCAAGTGACGGCGCGACACTAGCGTCATATCGGCAAGCCAGGGAGCGCGATGCTCCATGGCTTTTCTTATCTGATGATGTAATCGCGCCCATCCGTTATGAGTAATCGTTGACTATTATCATAATGTATTATAATATCATTATTGAAATTAATAATGGTAAAAATAAGCATTCAATCACAACGGCTCATCCAAGCCGCTTGACGAACAGAAAGGGGCATCGTATGAACACAACAACCGGCAAGGCAAAGCGAACCAGTCGGAAGAACTGGGCTAAAATGCTGGTGACAGCCCTGGCTGTTCTCGTGTGCATCATCGGTCTCGGCTTTGTGTATGAATGGGTCGCATCCTTGCAGGCCAAGCAGAACTATCCCCCGCCGGGCAAGCTGGTCGATGTCGGTGGATTTCGCCTGCATGTGAAGAAGATCGGGATTGGCTCGCCGACGATTGTCTTCGAGGCTGGCAGCCGGGAGTCCAGCCACATCTGGAGAGATATCCCTGAGCAGTTGGCGAAGGACGCGACGGTCGTCACATACGACCGGGCCGGCTATAGCTGGAGTGAGCAGGCGGATACGGAACGGACCGGCAACCGTATCGTGCAAGAGCTGCATACCGCGTTGCAGCAGGAAGGCATTCGCGGGCCGTATATTCTTGTCGGCCATTCCCAGGGTGGCATGTATTCCCGACTGTTCGCGCAGCAGTATAGGGATGAAGTCGCCGGATTGGTGCTGCTGGATGCGCGACCGGAACAATTCTCGCAGGCAACGGATGCTATCTTTGAGCGGGAAGGACTGGATCCGGATAAGGCGGGAATTCCACCTACGGCCTTGGTGAAGTTATTAAAAGCGTCGGGGGCTATGCGACTGTTCCAGAATTCCCTATTAGCTCAATTGCCGGCTGAGGAGAGGCCGCTCTATGTCAATGTGGATGCAGCGTCAGCTTACTTGGAGACGGCGGAAGAAGAAGACAGGCACATGACCGAGGTGGAAGAGGCTATCCGCGATCAACAGCTCGGATCCCTTCCCGTCAGAATTGTCACTCACGCCATTCCGAACGACGCCACCGCATTCGGCATGTCCGCAGAGAGCAGCCGCCAACTGGAAGATATATGGCAGGATCAGCAAAAGGGCTTGCTGGACATATCCACCGACAGCGAACTAATTATAGCTCAGAACAGCGGTCATATGATTATGCATGACGAGCCCGATCTGGTAGTTGAGATCGTGCAGGAATTATTGGCACAACACCGGAATTGAAACCCGTTGTTGTGTCATTTTGCATTTGATAAGCCTCGCTTCTCTTGGCTGCCGCAGCCATTTCACACGATTGACAAATGTTAGTTGATTGACAAGTCGTATACATGGGCATTATTATATCTATAAACACGATGTGTAACCGGTTACACATGGAAGGAATTGAAACCGTATGGCCACAATCAAGGACGTGTCCAGACTGGCGGGCGTATCGGTGGCCACCGTCTCCCGGGTCTTGAATCAGAATGGTTATGTCCACGAAGACACTGAGAAGAAGGTGTTGAATGCCATTCGGGAGCTCAATTATATCCCGAACGATGTGGCGCGAAGCTTGACGAAGAAATCGGCGAAGATGCTGGCGCTTATTGTGCCTGACATTACGAACCCGTTTTTCAACGAACTGGCCCGCGCTGTGGAGAAGGTCACCCAGTTGTACGGATATGCGACGATTCTGTGCAATTCCGATGACACTCCAGCCAATGAGAAACAATACATTCATGCTTTGAAGCAGAAATATATCGACGGGTTTATTTTAGCCACCAACACCTTGTCGCCTGAAGAAATACAGCAATTGGATGTCCCCGTCGTCATGCTTGACCGGACGATCTCCAGCACTATCCCGACGGTAGCATCTGACAACCGCGAGGGCGCGCGCATGGCCGTACAGTTCCTTCTGAACCAAGGCTGCCGGACTATCGCTCACATTCGCGGACCGCTCGAATTATCGATTGCCGACGAGCGATGCCAAGGCTACCTCGATGAGGTGGGACAAGCGGATTGGTTCCAGCCGGACTTGATTGTCAATGGAGACTTCAACTTGCATCATGCAGCTGATGCAATCCACGAGCTGCTGGATCGCCATCCAGACATTGACGGCATATTCGCTGGCAATGACATTATGGCCATGGGTGCCCTCCGCGCCGTACAGAAGCGCGGTGTCGCTGTTCCCGATGCGATGCAAATCGTCGGTTATGACGGCATTACACTTGGCGGGATGGTCTATCCTGAGTTGACGACCGTCGCACAGCCAATCTATGAGATGGGCTTGCTTGCCGCACGCATGCTCATCAAGCTCATTGAAAAGAAGCCATTGGACGTCATGCACTATAAGCTCGATGTGGAGCTCGTCCAGCGGGGAACGACCCGCGGAAGTGCAAATCAGCCGTAATAGAAATACAACCGTTGGGAAATACTACATGCCATCGGCACCTTTCCCTCCGGTCACATGCATCATGTTGTCAAATCCTCTTCATACCCGTTCCAAGCAGAAACGGCTCGGCAGCCCTTATATTTACGGGATGTACCGCACCGTTTCTGCAGAGTGAATCAGCACTCGCTCGGTCGCACAGGTTCATATACAAGCAACCGTTCTGATTCATATACAAACGTCTGGGATGAAGAATTTCTTTGTTCGATGTGTAACCGGTTACACATATAAAACACTCGCTAATATTCGTTATTCATAGAGCTGTGCCCAACAATCCATTCACTACACTAAAAGGAGTGCATTTACATGGAAAACTTGAAAAAGACCCCTATCATCTTGGATACCGACCCTGGCATTGACGACGCTGTCGCCATCGCCGCCGCTCTCTTCCACGATCGCATCGACGTCAAGCTGATGACGACGGTAGCAGGCAACGTGGGCTTAGACAAGACGACGAACAATGCATTGAAGCTGCTTCAATTTTTCGGCAAAGATGTTCCCGTAGCTCAAGGCGCCTCCAAGCCGCTCGTACGGCCAGCAGAGGATTCGAGCCACATTCACGGAGAATCCGGCATGGATGGCTACGAGTTCGACGCACCTGTTCAGGCTCCGTTGGCTCAGCATGCCGTGGAGGCCATGCGCGACGTCATCTTGAACAGCCCCGAGCCGATTACGATCGTGCCGATTGGACCGCTCACGAACGTGGCTCTGCTGCTTACCTTGTACCCGAATTGCGCATCGAACATCGAGCGCATCGTGCTGATGGGCGGATCCGCATCGCGCGGCAACCATACGCCGAATGCGGAATATAACATTTTCGCCGATCCGGAGGCAGCCAAGATCGTCTTCAATGCAGGACTGCCGATGGTGATGGTCGGCCTCGATGTAACGAGCCAAGCCACATTAACGACGGAAAATGTGGAAACGATAAGAGACATGAACAAGACGGGCAGCATGCTGTACTCTTTGTTCCAGCATTACCGGGGCGGCAGCCTCAAGGCACGCGGACTGAAAATGCATGATCTGTGCGCCATTGCCTACTTGGTCAATCCCGCGCTGTTCGAATCGCAAGACTGCTTCGTCGATATCGAGACGGTGGGCCTCTATACGGCTGGCACGACAGTAGTTGATATTAGCGGCCGCTTGGCCAAGCCAAGCAACGTGACGGTATGCTTGGACATTGACGTTCCGGCTTTCCGTGAATGGGCGCTGGAAGTGCTTCACAACGCGATTTAACCTCAACTTAGAAAAGGAGCGTGTTCCACGTGTTGGAGATTATTATTAGCTTAGTTCTCCTTGTCGCAACAGGTTATTTAATCGCCAAAAACTATGACGCCAAATTCGTGCTCCTCGCTGCCGGTATCGGGCTTATGATTGCTGCCGCGCTGCTTGGTCACCCTGTGCTGAAGCCGGAAGATTCCACCGGTCTCGCCCTGTTAGATCCGTTCAAACAGATCGGGCTCATCTTCGTCAAGCAGTTGGGCAGTGTCGGTTTAACCATCATGGTTCTGTTCGGCTTCTCCAGTTATATGACACATATCGGTGCCAATGATGTCGCCGTGCATATGATGACGAAGCCTCTCGGGAAGATTAAGTCGCAGTACATTCTCGTGCCTATCATCTTCCTGCTTGGCAACTTGCTGTCGCTGGTCGTGCCGAGCGCTTCCAGCTTGGCGATCTTGCTGATGGCGACGCTATATCCCGTATTGAAAAATACGGGCATGTCCTCGCTGACGGCCGGCGCTGTCATTGCGACGACGGCTACGATTATGCCGACTCCGCTCGGGGCGGACAACGTCGTAGCAGCGGAGAAGCTTGGCTTGAACTTGGTCGAATATGTCTTCTCGTACCATGCCAAAATTTCGATTCCGGTGCTCCTGATTATGGCGGTGGCGCACTACTTCTGGCAAAAATATATGGATAAGCGCCAGCAAGGTACGCTCCAGCAGGACATTAATGACGAGAAATTGAATGTGAACAAGGATCTGCCGCCGGCTTATTACGGATTGCTGCCGATTCTGCCGCTCATTCTCGTATTGGTATTCGGCTTGTTTATTACGAGCGTCAAGCTCGGTCTTATCGAAATTACGTTTATTTGTATGGCGCTTGCCATTATAATCGAGATTATCCGCAAAGGCTCCTTCAAGGAAACGTCGAAGCAGCTCTCGATCTTCTTCACCGGCATGGGTGCCGGACTGGCACAGGTCGTCTCGCTTATCGTGGCAGCAAGCATGCTGGTTGAAGGTTTGAAGACGATTGGCCTCATCGATATGCTCATCGAATCCGTGCAGCACGTAGAGAGCGCTGGCGTCATCCTCATGTTCATCTTCGCGGGCGTTGCGGGCTTGATCGGATTCATTAGCGGTAGCGGCTTGGCTGTATTCTACTCGTTCATCAATATCATTCCGGAAATTACGGAAAAAATCGGTGTCAGCAGCATCATGGTCGCGCTGCCGATGCAATTGACTTCGAACTTGGTTCGTTCCATATCGCCGGTGGCGGCGGTCATCATCGTCGTTGCTTCGATTATTAAGGTTAACCCGATACAAATCGTCAAACGCACATCCGTGCCGATTCTGGTCGGGATCGTCTCTTGCTTAATCTTATCGTTCATCTTTTTCGCATAAGGCAGCAAGAGGCAGAGACACTGCCATAAGGACGTGTCTTGGGTAGGAAGGAGAGATTTCATATGAACCATATATGCGTACTGGGGAGTTTAAATAGAGATACGAGTCATTTGTTAACCAGATTACCCATGGTCGGAGAGACCGTTCACGGCATCGGCACATCATCAAGCGCTGGAGGAAAAGGGTGCAACCAGGCGGTGTCTGCCGCACGTCTGGGCGCCCGCGTATCCTTCATCGGCAAGGTCGGTGAAGATAAGGGAGGCGAGCAGCTGCTTAAGGTACTGCGGGAAGAGAACATAGACACCTCCCATATTCAAGTCGATCCGGAAGTCCCAACGGGAGAAGCCACCATTCTGATTCAAGAGGATGGGAAAAATGCCATCATCGTAACGGCGGGCGCCAATATGAGCATCCGGGATGAAGATATCGAGCAGGCGTATGCGGCGATCGATCAAGCCGACATCGTCATCGCCCAGTTCGAAATTCCGATCCCGGCGGTGACGAAGGCATTTGCCTATGCCAAGCAGCAAGGCAAGGTGACCATTCTGAATCCGGCGCCGGCGAAAGAGATTCCGGATGCGCTGCTGCAGGCAACCGACATTCTCGTGCCGAACGAAACGGAGATGCAGGTCATTACAGGCGCCGAGCTGAACGGCGATGACGCCATTCGCACAGCGGCCGGCCAATTGCTCGGCCACGGCATCCGTTACGTCATCGTGACGCTCGGCGAGCAAGGCGCGCTCATCTGCCATGCAGATGGTGCCGAGCACGTACCGGCGCAGCTCGTCTCGGCCGTCGACACGACTGCGGCAGGCGATTCGTTCATCGGCGCGTTGTCCAGCAGACTTGATCTATCCCGCTGGCACGATCCGCAGCATCTTCGGGAAGTCGTGTCCTTCGCCAATTCCTTCTCAGCGTTGGTCGTACAGCGGAAAGGGGCTATCGCCTCCATTCCCCACTCGCATGAGCTGGAATCGTAATAACAGGTTACATCAAGGAAAAAGAGCAGGCGCAGCCGAACAGCAGGATTGTTCAGGCTGCGCCTTCGTGTATGTTCCATGTTCATACCATATTGCACTCTCGGCGGACATCCGATATGCTGAGAACAGCTTCACTACATGACGAATAAAGGATGACTCTACATGGAGAAATGGATTGAATACTGTCTTAGCAAACAAGGTTCTCTTCTTACCTTCCCGTTCGGCAGCGACATTCCCGTCGTCCGCGTGGGCGGCAAAATGTTCGCGTTATTCCGCAGGACGGACGGTTCGTCCAGCGTCAACTTGAAATGCGAGCCTTTCCGCGCCGAGGCTCTGCGGGAACAATTTGCCGAGATTACTCCAGGGTACCATATGAACAAGCGCCACTGGAACACCGTACAGCTCCAAGGCAGCCTGGGTGATTCCGAAATCAAAACGCTTATCGATCACTCCTATGAGTTGGTCTATAAAGGACTGACGAAAGAGGAGAAAAAGGCGATCAGCTAACAAGGAACATAGCCCTTTGCTTGAGTTGCCCTTAACTAGCTATTGAACCTACCGTCAGACTTCAGACCGCTAACTTGTTGCTTGTCGCCAAGAAGTGCTTTATTATTATTTTTGAAAATGATAATAGTAAGATGAGGGGGAGCCCATGAATAAGAAAGCCCAATTAATTCTGCACCCAGTCCGCATGCGCATCGTGCAAACCCTGTTGGGAAATCGCAAGCTGACCGTACACGAGATAGCCGAACGGCTGCCGAATGTTCCTCAGGCTACGTTATACCGTAACTTAAATAAACTCGTTGCAGGCAACATCCTTGAAGTCGTCGATTCGAGACAAGTGCGTGGAGCCGTAGAGAAAATATATGCGCTTGGGGACAGTAAAGCGAATTTTACGACCGAAGAGTTTGATGGCAGCACCAAAGAAGAGCAAATGAATTGGTTCATTCAATTTGCCACCGGCTTGATTGACCAGTACGGCCGCTATCTGGAGCAAGACCAGATTGACTTGGCCAAAGACGGCCTCACGTTCCGCGAAGCCGATCTATACATGAGCGATGAAGAATTCGAAGCCTTCAAGCTAGACATTCTTGCCGCCTACGGGAAAGTAATGCCGAACGAACCTGCACCGCATCGCAGCAAGCGGACCGTGTCCTTCATCATAATCCCTGAAGGCGATAACACAGGAAACAGCGGCCGGCAATAACGACTGTTGCGACCGCCAAATTCAGAACTTAAGAGTTCAAATAAGAAGACAGCTTTATTATTATTTCCGTGCTTCAACAACGGATTGTCTCTCCACCAATACCGGCGGAACACTCTCTCTTCGACCCGTTCCCCCATTCAGCAGCTCGATCAGCATCTCGACAGCCCGAATGCCGATCCGCTCATTGGCATGCCGAATTGTCGTTAGCGGCGGGTTCGTGTAAGCAGGGAAGAACGCGCCATCGTAGCCTGCGACAGATATGTCCTCAGGCACGCGAACCCCTTGCTGGGATAGCGCCATTATCGCACCCATAGCCATCAGATCGTTCGCGCAGCATATCGCCGTAATTGCAGGATCCTTCTCGTATAACTCCAAGGCGGCACGGGCACCGCTGGCACCACTGAAGTCACCGGCGGCAGCAAGCCCGGCAGCGCCTTGTGTAGAGGCGGAAAAAATTCGTGAAACTCAGGAGTCGCTTCGAATTCAAATTCCGGCATGAAAATGCCGATCAGCTTGCTGCTCTTGCCCACGAGCTGCTTCGCTCCGAGATCGGGCACATACCCCATCTCCCGAGCCTTCTGCTGCACGCGTTCGATCGTCTTCGGATGGACGCCGTAGCTTCCGTTCAAGGGCGTGATATCGTGCTGACCGCCAAATTCAATTCCTTTGCGATATCAATGGATACCTTCATTGGTGCTGTGTACCCTCTTCAATCAAAATATTGCCCGCTTCTTCTTTCGTTAATTTCGACACATCCCGCTGCTGCCCCCTGTCCCTATCCAATTTCTGAATGGCTGTGATTTGGGTCGCTGTTGCCTTTTGAGAGCGAATGAGCCTTTCCATATTGCCCGATGCAATCTTCGTCGCCAGTTCACGATCCTGAAGCGCATCCATCATCTGATACATCGCTTCAATCGCTTGCTCTTCCGCTGCCAATCCAAAGCCCGAATCGGTGCTCAACAAAAATCGATCTGGAAAGTCCTTTATTACCGGCACGAAATCAACTAGCTTGTTTACACTTTCTGGGTTAAACGCAGTAAATCCAGCGAAAAAATCCGCATATAGGTTTGGATATTTCTCCAAAAGCATGCGGATATTCTCCGGAGAGTTATACGCATTGGCATGTGCGAAAATGATCGTCGTGTCCGGATATGCTTTCAAAGCTTCTTCCAGCTTGGTAATAACCATCCCGTTCGGCGGGTCAATATGGAGAAGCAAAGGCGCATTATATGCCGCGCACAGCTCATACAGCTGCGGGAAGATGCCATCCATCGGATGCTCTGTCTTCCACGCCACATTGGCGAGAACCGGAGAGTAAGTCGAAGCGGCTGCCAATTCGCCCAGGCTGAAGTAGCCCTGCTCCAGCTTCTCCTTCACCATATCCAGACTTGCAGGGTCGTGGAGATCAATCCCTGAGAAGAAGGGAACGAACCGCTCCGGATATTGCTGATACGCTTCCCAAGCATACTGGTCAGTCTGAATGGCACTCGGTTCGGACACATTGCCGAACAGAACGACTCGATCCACCCTATACTTATCCCACATGTGGTCGATTTTCCAATCATAAGAACGATTGCTTGCGCTATGATTATGCGCATCGATTAGCGGGATATCTCCATACCGCTTGACCAAGTTGTCGAAGCTGTCTTGCGAATCCTTAGAAGACGCATCTGCCACCTTCGACTCATTCGCGGTCGCGGCAGCGTCCCTGGAAGAGGATGGGGCTGGATCTGACGGCGGTAGAACCCAATACTTTAAGATTAGTGCCGCTCCAATGATAACAATCGCGTACATGCAGGCGAGTAAAAGCTTTTTACCTTGAGACATTATTCCACCACTTCCCTTCGACGCTGTACTGTACCCATTTTCTTTGTACTAACGATCCTTGGTTACATCATTGCAGCTATCCCTATGGCAGCAATACGGGCGATGTTCGTCAGCATGAAATTTTGCACCGCCAAGCCGAACGTCTCTGCTTTCGTCTGCTTCTCTGTGAACAGCTTGATGTTCTTGCGAACCGGAATAAAGGTGAGCAATACGAGCAGCGGGATGATCGGATTCACTTGCAACAGCAACAAGGCGATGAGGTCTAAATAGGATGCATAGTACAAACAACGGAACAAGATTAACGCGTTCGGTTTGCCAATATAGACGGGAAGCGTATATCGCTTGTTCTCAATGTCTTCTTCAATGTCGCATATATTGTTGGCCAACATAATATTCGCAATGCCCAATATGGCCGGGATAGAGATGAAGAATATTAATAATACTTCAATGATGTTGATATGTATGTCGAGATATCCATTTTCAATAAATAGTGTAACTAGCTGTTGATTGTCAATGTGGATATAGGTCGAGATAAATATAATGACAAAGCCCATGAACAACCCCGAGAACAGCTCACCAAGCGGCATTCGTGAAATCGCGATCGGACCTAAGGAATATAAAAATCCAACCATGAATGACAGGCCGCCCAGCAGCAAAATTATGATGTCGGTCTGCAAAAACAGCACAAACCCCGACGTCATCGCCGCAAGGAGCAACGTGACAATGACACCGACGACCGTGCTCTCTTTTAATTTGTGCTGGACGATGGCATTATGAACTTCATATCCGTAGCCATGAGTCTTGACCGCCTTTTTATAATCGATATAATTGTTGATCGCCGTCGTGGCCATATCAAAGGACAACAACGAAATCAACATGAGCAGAAAATGAGTCAACCGAAATTCTTGGAACCGAAACACCGCATAGAGGGTGCCTATGCAAAACGGTATCATGCTTGCCGCTTTGGTCTTAATTTCAACCAGCTTTAAATATTGTCCGACTGTCACAACCATACTCCCTTTTGTTTGAAAATTGAAACATCATTTTTGAAATCTTTCACCATTTTATCGCAAAAAGCGGCAAATTACAGCATATTCCGTTCAATTGTTCCCTGTTGTGTCGACAATTTGGGCGACATGATGTAAGAAACGGTCGAAGTCTTGCCTGTTCGGATAATGGGCCGAGTTCTCCAGCACGATAAATCGCTTGCCTTTGGGAGTCTTTACGTGTTCATAATATTTCTTAGCCATTTCAAAATTGGCCGCCATATCGTGTTTTCCTTGAATGAAATAAACCGGCACCTTGATCTCAGGTATCGTCGCAAACAAATTGGTGCTGATAATCTCCTCCTGCAGTTCCGTACTCTCGAAAATGCTAAACTTAGCTCCAGATACCAACGTCTTATATATGTCCGTAATGGTGTAATCGGGAGATATAAATGCGCCCGTAATCAACCCGAAAATACTCGCTTGATCGGTATGTTCATCCTTATAGTTGTACCCGGTAGATTGATTCAGCAATTCTCCAAATTGTTCCTCGCGTTTACCGAAATAAGGAGCTGCGCCCAGCTTATGCAGCTGCTGCATCGCCTTCTGATCCTGATCTTCTTCTGCCTGGTTCAAAAGCCACTGGTAGGCCAACTTTTGACCTTCTATTATATTGGTGATTTGTCCGAGAGCGATATAAGCATGGAACTTTTCCGGAAAGCGATAGGCTAATTCTGTTCCGATTATGGTGCCGAATGAATTCCCGATAATATATATTCGATTTTGATGAAATTTGGTCCTGACATAATCGACGACCTCATTGGCATCGGTAATAAACTGCTCTATATTCATCGTTGCGATATCGATGTCCTTCGAATAACTCTTCCCTGCTCCCCTCTGATCATAATATACGGCGACACAACTGCCGGTGATTTCGGGGTATAGAGAACGGGAGCTCACGCCAAAGGGGAAAGGAGACCCTGGTCCCCCATGCAAAAATAAGCAGACCGGCTTCGTTTTGTCTTCACCTTCTATGAGAATATATTGTTTGATTCCGCCGATTTGCAGCTCTTCAACGACGCTAATGCCTCCGTTTTTCGTAAGTGCCTCGCCATTCTGTACAATCTGCTGCTGCATCACTAATCTGTAACCCAAGGCGAAAAGAACGACGGACAGGAGGACGGCAACAATAATGAGTATGAACCATAACATTCGCGATCCCATCCTTTTTCTCGCTATGCTCATCAATCGTTGTCTCCTTGAACCTGAAGCACGAACTTCAACATATCCCGCAGAACTCGCAGTTGCTTAGACACATGAATGTTCTCTGTCCCTAGATGAACGCTGTTGAACCTTATCCCTTCCAGAGCAGACAGCATCATTTCGGCAATATCCTCCACCTGATGCAACGGTGTAAACTCTCCCGTACGGACACCTTCGCGAATGACACCTGCGCTCCATTCCATGGCCTCGGAGAACCGCTCCTGCAGCTGCGCCGATCGTTCCTCGTTCCTCCAAGCGGTAATGAAATACTCGTAACCAACCGCAAAAAGAGGATCACCCGCCTGTTCCAGCATCTTTTCCTGAGTGTCCAGCATCCATATTATTCGATCCCAAGCCGTCATGGCCTCATCTGGGAACGCCTCTAACACTTGTTCATCTTTGCCTAATATCAGGTCTTGCAACATGTCCTCCGTATTCGAATAGTACATATACACACCGCCAAAGCTTTTTCCAGATTCCTCCACAATGTCTTTCATCGTTGTCGGCTCGAATCCTTTCCGGCTGAATACCCTTCCGGCTGCCTCCAGAATTTCACGGCGACGTTGTTCTTTGTAATGCGCAGATACTTTAGGTGACATGTTAGAACGACCTCCCATTATTGAATAGACAACAAAACGAGAAATGTCTCGTTTATTTTAATGTTTTTATTATAACGAGAAGGTTCTCGTTTTTCAAGAATGTGAGGCATTGACTCTGCACCATTAACGAAATGATCCGTTCGTGCAATGACGCGCTCAGATTGACGGTGATCCGCTTCAACCACCCCTTTGCTTCATTCTCCCCAACCTTCAGGAAGCGGCAGTCCGATGACAACTCAAGCTAACTGCCGTCATGATTGGCGCTTTATGTTATGTCCTATACGAATCGGCATGTGCTTTTATTCATGACAATATCTCACACTGGAATTGATTTGGAACTATTTCTACAGTTGGGGCGTCTATATATATAGAAATAGATAAGGGGGATTTATCCAATGGTACCTGATGCCAAATGTAGACGGCGGGATATCATCATCCTGCTGCTGTCGCTCGTCGGTGCCGTAGCACTGTTCATAGTCATATTCGTTACCTTTTCCTTCAAACACGTGGAAGCACAAGTGCAGAAGGAGCAGAAGGATAATACCGGTCCCGATATCAAAATCTTGCAGGACGGTGTGGAAATGAAATTAAGCAATCCGCCCTTCCTCAAATCGGGCAGAATTTTCGTACCGCTGCGCGATCTGTCTCAACTGCTGAATTTCAGAACGGACTGGGATGCCACACATCAGATAATTACTGTAATTGGAATCAACCATGTTGTAAGGGTGGACCCATACAGTATACAGGCTCTCGTTGACGGGAAATCGGTCAGAATGGATGCTGATCCGGTTATTAGAGGCAATTCGACCTATGTTCCTCTGCAATTTTTCGCCTCTGCCTTCAGAACTCCGGTTACATGGGATACGTATACGAAGACGGTCAACATCAATAATCAATCGAAATATCTTCATGCCGTCCATCCAGACGGAACAATGTTCTGGGTCAGCAAGCAAAACGGCACGCTCTATATGAGGAGCGCTGGCATGGGAGCCAAACTCGTAACCGTTGGTCAAGTCCATTTGAACACGATCGAGATCGACAAAGGGAATATGAGGGTAGAAAGCTTAGATCCCCAAGGGTATGACATTGAAATTGCGGTTTCCATGAAAGATATGACGGATGTTGTGTATAACGTGCGTGTCCTTGGCGGTGCAATCGCGAAGGAAACGATTACTATTCCAAGCGACTGAGGCCGACTGCAGCGGCATTTTATTCTCTTGACTTTCGAATCTATCAGCTTTAATCTAAAGATAGGTAGATAACTAGATTGATTTTCCAATTACATATATTTATCTTTATTGATAAAGGCAAACCCATCGAAAGATGGCGACGCAAAGCTACAGGGGCTACGGCGAAGTTTTTCGCTAAGCCAGCCAGTTACCGATATAGAAGCTTAACGTTTCTTTGCGACGTTATGAAGCCCTTCTTATTTCGGTAAGAAGGGCTTTTTCATTTACAATTTTACAACTGCATATGTCAACTCCGTATTGACAAGGGCAAACCCACTGAAAGGTGGGGACGCAAAGCTACAGGGGCTTCAGCGATATTCGCAAAGCCAGCCAGTTACCAATAATGAAGTGTAACGTCTTGTTGCATGGATTATGCCCTTCTTATCTCGATAAGAAGGGTTTTCTATTTTCAAGACGCGGCCTTCGATTAGGAGAGATTGTAATGAAGTGGGACAAGCGTTTACTAGTCTTCCTAGCATTTATTACTCTAATATTTGCTTTACCTACATACACGGTTCATGCAGAAGATAGCACAATTGATAGATTAGTCGTTCTGCCAAGCGGCGACTATAACGTCAATGAGGCAACCGCTATGAAGCAACGGCTAGAGAAGATTCCTGCCAACATCTTGAGCGCGCTATTCAACAAAGGCGTAAAAATTAAATTAACGAACGACATCATTACGAATGAGCCTGAATTGAATTATTTAAAAGGCGTGACGCCAAGAGGGTGGGAAGGCACAGGATTAACGTGGGATGATGTTCCAGGAGTAAGCGAGAGAGTCGTCGTCGCAAGAATTGGTTACAGCAACAAAGGCAAAGGCCATAACTCGCTCAATCTGGAAATTCACGAAACGATGCATGCGGTAGACCGGTTCGTATTTAACGAAGTTAGCAGCACAGAAGAGTTCAAAAACATATTTAATGCAGAAGCTAGCGTGAAATACAGCGGAGACGGCTATGTCTCGGTTCAACCGACAGAATACTTTGCGGAAACCGCCAGCTTGTATGTATATAGCGAGAACACACGCAATGATCTGAAAAACAGCATGCCGCTCACGTATGAATTTTTGGACAAGCTGTTTACCAGCTAATATCGATAAATGAGAAAAGCTCCTCTCTGGTCACGCCAGAAAGGAGCTTTCTTATTGCTTAGCGGTGATATCCTACAGGTCTTAAGGGTACACCCGATCCGGATTCACTTGATCCCAGACTTCGGTTTCATCCGCATTTCTCTGATACTCATGATGATTCGTAGCTTCCAGCACATCCGTGTAGTACCACTTGGTCGACGTATTGTCCGGCCACTGCTTCGCGTCCTTGTGAATGCCGTCTGCCTTCACCTTCCGGTTCAAAACGCTGTTGATGAAGGACATGGCTTCCGCGCGGGAAATGTACTGGTTCGGCTTGAACGTTCCGTCTGGATAGCCTTTAATCCAGCCTTTGTTAGCAGCTGATACGATATATTTTTCTGCCCAATGTCCGCTAATGTCGGTAAACATATCGTTCTTCTGCTCATCCAGCTTGTCGAAGCGTGATGCGATCGCGGCAAATTCCGCTCTCGTAATCGAACGTTCCGGCTTAAAGGTTCCGTCTGGATAACCCGTGATAATGCTCGCATTTTCCATCGTGGAGATATGTTTGTTCGACCAGCGCTTGCTGTCGACATCTCCGTAGGAATTGCTGCCTTTCATGTAGTTGCTGCGAGTCTCATTCTCCATCAGTCGGTAGAAGATAACAGCAACTTCCTCGCGGCTGATAAGGTTCTCCGGCTTAATCGTTCCGTCCGGATAGCCGTTAATGTAATTGTAGTGATTATCCATTTCCAGCTTCGGTGGAACTGGCGGCAATGGCGGTACCGGAGGCAACGGGTTGACCGGGTTAGTCGGGTTGGTCGTTACTATTGTCGTCGAGCCGCCCGGGCTTCCCGTTCCAGGATTCCCCGGATCAGGATTGGTCGTATTTTTCGTGTAGTAGAAAACATACTCCTGCCCTTCGCCAGTCGTAAAGGTATACGTGTCACTTGCCTTGACAGGTGTGTACCCGGATACCGATACAGCCGAAAGAGCTACCTTCTCGCCAGCTTTGCCGCTCTTCGTCGTCGGTTCGGCCAGTTGCTTGCCTGTGCCTTGCTCCAAGTACTTCACGGTGACGTGTTGGTCTATATTAGATGCATCCTTGGTGTAGTGAATCTCCAGTAACTGATTCGGTTCACTCGTAAAGGTATAAGGGTAAATGGACTGTTCAGGCGTATATACCGCCCCAGTAACGGTAATCGGTGTCGGTCTTACATTGATGTGTTCTCCGGTTCTGCCCTTAACGCTTGTCGAGTCCTTTACAGGCTGGTTTGTTTCCTTATCCAAGTGCATGATGGTGAGCAGTTGCACATCATCAGCGCCACCCTTCGTATAGAAGAAGGTGTACTCTTGATCTGGATTAGCGATAATTACATATTCATGATTAAAGTTCAATGGCGTGTACACCGCATCAGACACTGTAATCTGATCGGCAGTCAGCCAGAGAATATCTCCAACCTTGCCTGTATGGAGGGTCGGTTCTTGCAAGACTGCATTTGTATCCTGCTCCACATAATGAACAGTTACCGTATAATCTTCACCTTGATTTACTTTGTTGTAGAAGAAAGTGTACTCCTGTACGTCTGCATTTGTGATAGTGTAATCGACGCTATAGCTTTCAGGAGCGTATACGGCATCAGATACCGTAATATCTGTTGCTGTTAACTTGATGCTTTCTCCAACTTTTCCGGTATGTGACGTGGACTCTTGCAACGCTGCATTTGTCGTACGCTCCACATAATTCACTGTCACGGTACGTTGTTCATCCGTTGGAGCATCCTTTTTGTAGTAGAAGGTGTACACATTACCTTCTGCTTTAAAGGTGTAGCTATCACTTTCCTTCACTGGCGTGTAACCCGCTACTTCAG